>CAZQTE010000133.1:10569-12725 GCA_964595615.1 uncultured Saprospiraceae bacterium | reverse complement strand
TGTCCACGACGCATATCGCCTGCAGCGAAAATCTTAGCATTTGAGGTCTGGTAATTAGTTGCTTGCACATTGCCTCGACGGTCTAATTTTACACCCAAATCATTCAACATACCTTCATGTTGTGGATGCAAGAAGCCTATGGCTAAAAAGGCAGCTTCGCATGGAATCTCACGCTCCGTACCTGCGATTTCAGATAGACCAGAACGTCCCGTTTCAGGATTGATTTTCCATTCTACATCGACCAATTGTAAGGCTTTTAGATTGCCTTTTTTATCACCAATAAAGGCTTTTGTCATCATTGACCATTGACGGTCGCAGCCCTCTTCGTGACTCGTGGAAGTGCGTAATTGCATTGGCCACATCGGCCAAGGTGTAGAGACATCGCGCTCTGCTGGCGGCTTGCTTAATAATTCAATTTGCGTCACCGATTTCGCCTTTTGACGATTAGAAGTACCAACACAATCCGCGCCCGTATCTCCCCCACCGATGACAACAACATTCTTTCCTTTGGCAGAAATCACGACTTTATTTTTCAAATCAACCGCCACATTCCGATTGCTTTCTTCTAAGAAATCCATTGCAAAATAAACCCCATTCAGATCTCTCCCCGCTATCGGTAAATCACGCGGCACCGTCGAACCTCCACACAAAACTATCGCATCAAAATCCGCCTGTAAATCTTCCGTTGAGATATTAACTCCAACATTTGCATTGGTTTTAAATTCAATCCCAGCTGCTTCCATAATCGCCAAACGACGGTCTATCACCCGTTTTTCCAATTTAAAATCTGGAATACCATAACGCAACAAACCACCAACTTTATCCTTACGCTCAAAGACAGTCACTTGATGTCCTGCCTTGTTCAGTTGTTCCGCCGCCGCTAATCCCGCAGGTCCACTACCGACTACAGCAACAGATTTACCCGTGCGCTCTACTGGCACATTGGGCTTTACCCAACCATTTTCGTAGGCTGTTTCAATGATATTTTTCTCAATATTTTCAATGGTCACAGGGTCTTTTCTCAGACCTAAGACGCACGCTGCTTCACATGGCGCAGGGCATATCCGCCCCGTAAATTCTGGAAAATTATTGGTTGATGACAAAATTTCATAAGCCGTTTTCCAATCCTCTTTATACACCGCATCATTAAAATCGGGTATCAAATTGCCCAAAGGACAACCCGAATGACAAAACGGTATCCCGCAGTCCATACAGCGCGCCGCCTGCTCATTTATTTTTTGTTCAGCTAAGGGAATGTATAATTCTTTATAGTCCGCTTTGCGCTCGGTGACGGCGCGTTTTTGCGGTAATGTTCTGTCGTATTTTAGAAAACCTTTTGGTGCACCCATTTTGAAGTACGAATTACGAATTACGAATTACGAGGCGTGACTTGTGCCTCTTCGCAATTCTGGTTATTTTTCTTAGTTTTTTTGTCTTGTCTAATTTTGCATTAGACAAAGTGTGACTTAGTTTTTTTTGAGAATGATTGTTATGATTTGTATGATTATTATGACGTAAATCATAGCTCGTACTTACAAAGCCCCGTCCAAGTCAAAACGGTCGTACTTCGTAAATCGTACTTCGTACTTCCTCTCTCATTTAACCAAAATCTCCTCACGTTCAGCCTCCTTCCTCATTTCACTCAACACCCTCTTATACTCCACCGGCATCACCTTCACAAAATGATTTTTCATCTGTTCCCAATTCGTCAAAATGCGTAAAGCACGCGCCGCCGAAGTGTGTCTGAAATAAGTCCGTAATAACTCACGTACGCCAGACAAGTCTTCCTCAGAAGGCGTTTCTAACAAAATAGTTTCCTTATTAATCTTGGCTAAAGCCGAAGGTTTAGGATTGAAAAGGAAAGCTTCACCGCCAGACATTCCTGCTGCGAAATTATTACCAATTTGTCCTAAAATGAGGACTTTTCCTCCTGTCATGTATTCACAGCCATTGTCTCCGATGCCTTCAACTACTGCTGTTGCGCCTGAATTACGTACACCAAAACGCTCACCTGCTTGCCCATTGATATAGACTTCGCCAGAGGTCGCGCCGTAGAGTGCGACATTTCCGACGATGATATTTTCTTCTGGTTTTAAAGTCGCATCGCGGTCTGGAACTAAGATTAATTTACCGCCACTCAATCCTTTTCCAAAGTA
>CAZQTE010000133.1:0-10469 GCA_964595615.1 uncultured Saprospiraceae bacterium | reverse complement strand
GCATAACGCACCAATTGACGGTCTAAAACCTCTGCCAATCCGTGGTCTTGCGCTTTGCTTTGGTACAATGTCTGTTCGTAAGTCACAGGCGCTTTGTAGAGGATATTTGACAAATCAACTGTATTGGCTTTCCAGTGTGTATGCTTTGCTTTTTGCTTTAAGAAATGCGTTTGACCGACCAGTTCATTGACGGTACGTACACCTAATTCCGCCATAATTTCGCGGAGGTCTTGCGCTAAGAAGTTGAAGAAATTAACGATGTGTTCAACTTTTCCTTTGTACTCTTTTCTTAATTCCTCGTCTTGGGTAGCGATACCAACAGGACAAGTATTTAAGTGACATTTACGCATCAAAATACAACCTTCAACGACCAATGCTGCTGTCGCGATTCCCCATTCTTCCGCACCTAAAATCGTTGCAATCGCCATATCACGACCTGTACGAATTTGTCCGTCCGTCTGTAAAACTACGCGGTCACGTAAACCATTTTTCAATAAAGTTTGGTGTGTCTCAGCCAATCCCAATTCCCACGGAATACCTGCGTGACGAATAGAACTCAAAGGCGATGCCCCCGTTCCGCCGTCATATCCAGCGATAAGAATGTGGTCTGCATGTCCTTTTGCCACACCTGATGCGATGATACCAACACCTGCTTTACTTACCAATTTTACGCTGATACGCGCTTTTTCATTGGCATTTTTCAAATCAAAAATCAACTGCGCTAAATCCTCAATCGAGTAAATATCGTGGTGTGGCGGCGGCGAAATTAATCCCACTCCTGGCGTACTGTGACGCACTCTTGCAATCCAAGGATTTACTTTATGACCTGGCAAGTGTCCACCCTCACCAGGCTTCGCACCTTGCGCGACTTTGATTTGTAATTCTTCTGCGTTGTTGAGGTAGTTGATTGTCACCCCAAAACGTCCTGATGCCACCTGCTTAATTGCAGAGCGTTCCCAATCGCCATTTTCTTTTTTCGCAAAACGAATTTCATCTTCTCCACCTTCTCCACTATTTGATTTTCCACCAATACGATTCATCGCAATGGCTAAAGTCGAGTGTGCTTCGTGAGAAATCGAACCAAAAGACATCGCACCCGTCGCAAAACGTTTGAGGATATTTTCTACTGGTTCTACCTCTTCCAACGGAATCGGATTGATATTGGTAAAATCGAATAAACTACGTAGCGTACAAGCTTTTTCTTCCTGCTTATTTATCGCCTCCGTGTAACGTTTGTAAATGCCATAATCGCCTTTACTCGTCGAGTGTTGTAAGAGGTGAACTGTCGTTGGATTGAAGAGATGATATTCGCCTCGACGCTTCCATTGATATGCCCCAACATCTGCCAACATATCGACATTTGGAGTGATAAACGCGGCATTGTGCTTGGCTTCGGCTTCGCGTTGAAGGTCATTGAATTTCATGCCACCGATACGCGAAATTGTCTCGGTAAAACAAACATCAATAACTTCTTGATGCAAGCCTAATGCCTCAAAGGTTTGAGCGCCTTTGTAAGATTGGATAGTAGAAATGCCCAGTTTGGACATGATTTTTAGCAAGCCTTTTTCTAAGGACTTGATGTATATTTCTTCTGGAGAATATTCGCCTGTTTCTGGCTGTAAATTATTGATAGTTTCTATTGCCAAATAAGGATGAACCGCATCTGCACCATAGCTAAAAAGCAAGGCAGTATGATGTGTTTCCAAAATGTCTGCACCCACCGCGATAAGTGATACCGTACGGCGTATTCCCTTGGCAATCAAGTGCTGATGTATCGCACCTGTCGCTAAAAGACTTGGAATGGCAACATTTTCTGCGTCTGTTTTCTTGTCAGAAATGAAGAGTAGAGATGTGCCAGCTTTAACTAATTTTTCTGCTTCTAAGGTTAGTTTTTCTATCGCGCGTTGAAGAGCAAACTTATCAGCCTCTTTTGGATAGACAGCACTAATTTCCGCATTCTTAAATCCTGAGAGTTCATGGTATTTTAATTTTAAATAGTTTTCTGTTGATAATATGGGGGACTGAATTCTTATTTTTTCCGCATCATTTTCTCCTGAGCCAACTACGCGCGCATTTCCACCTAAAAAAGTAGATAACGTCATGTAAAATTTCTCACGCAATGGGTCAATCGCAGGATTGGTGACTTGAGCAAATTGTTGTTTGAAATAATTGGCTGGATGCTGCGCAATTTGCGATAAAACAGCTAATGGAATATCCGTTCCCATAGAACCAATTGGCTCTTTTTTAGTCTTTAAAATGGCTTGTAAAACCATTTCCGAATCTTCCTTTGTATAACCTGCCGCTAACTGACGCTGCAACAAAGGAACAGCATCTAATTTATCTTCTTCTTTTGCATTTTTGAGAGGCATATCTGCCAAATGCGTACGCTTTTCAGCTAACCATTTTCCGTATTCTCGGCGATTGCAAATAACTTTTTTCAATTCATCATCACCAATAATGCGGTGTTCATCCAAATCCGCGATGAGCATTTTTCCTGGCTGTAATCTTCCTTTATAGACGATTTTTTCCGCAGGAACTTCCAAACAACCTGCCTCAGAACCCAAAATCAAACGATTGTCATCCGTCAAAAGGTAACGAGATGGACGCAAACCATTTCTATCTAAAGTTGCTCCAACCAATGTTCCGTCCGTGAAACAAAGTGAAGCTGGACCGTCCCATTGCTCGATTAAATGCTCGTGAAATTCGTAAAAATCTTTTTTGTATTGCTCAATATGTGGGTCATTTTGCCAAGCCTCTGGTATCATCATCATCAAAGCATGAGGCATGGAGCGACCATTTTTTACCAAATATTCTAAAACGCCGTCAAAGCTACCTGAATCAGAATGGTGCTTTTCTACAATCGGCATTATCTCCGCCACTTGTTCGGGCGTGAATACTTTTGAAATCATATCTGCCTCGCGGGTTTTCCACCAGCGAATATTTCCTTTCACGGTGTTTATTTCACCATTATGTGCTATGCAGCGGAAAGGTTGGGCGAGTTTCCATTTTGGAACTGTATTGGTCGAAAAGCGAGAGTGAACCAAAGCAATAGCAGATTTGAAGAGAGGTTCTTTCAAATCTTTGAAATAATTACGGACTTGAGTAGCGGTCAATTGACCTTTGTAAACCATAGTCCGAGAGGAAAGAGAAGCAAAATAAAAATCTTCACAACAGTCATCAAAAGCACGACAAACGGCTTTCGTTATCGCACTACGCATGTAATACAAACGACTGTCTAATTCTTTGTAACGCGCACCGTCATTGGCTTTGACGAATACTTGCGCCATGACAGGCTCGGTGCTGCGAGAAGTCGTACCGAGAATACTACTTTTGACGGGAACGGTTCTGTATCCCAAAACCGTCATATCATTTTCAGCAAATTTCTCTGCCAAAACATCCATACAACGTTTGCCTTGAATTGGATTTTGAGGTAAGAATGCTACACCAACTCCATAGTCCAAATATTCAGGTAATTGGACACCTTTGCGACGCATTTCAGACTCTAAAAATTCATGTGGAATTTGCAATAAAATACCCGCGCCGTCACCACTATCTTCTTCACATCCGCATGCGCCACGGTGTTCCATGCGCTCTAAAATGGTGAGTGCGTCTGCTACTGTCGAGTGAGATTTCGTGCCGTTGAGGTCGGCTATCATACCAATACCGCAAGCATCGGATTCGAGTTGCGGTGTATATAATCCTTGGTTTAATTGCTCGCTTTCTTTCATTTCGTTGTTTATTTTGTGATTTCGAACTCTTTCTTTGTCTTAGTGCTTCTTATACTTTTTTGTTTTTATCAGTCGGGGTGATTTCAGCTTTTAGAAAAAGCTGCCGAGTGATGACAACTCGGCAGCAGAACTCAACTTTCTTACTGCTTTATTTTATTGTGTTTTCTTAGGGCCTTTTTTGTGTTATTCGACCCCCTAACCCCCATTTGGGGGAACTTTCGTTGATTCTATTTGTCTGCTAAATCTCAATTTTCCTTTTTCAAATAAGGAGTTACGAAATTGAGGTTTAAGGAAAAATTAAACATGAAAAAAGTTCCCCCAAATGGGGGTTAGGGGGTCTTTATTCGCTAAAACCCATACACAGCAGCGAAAATAAATCTCGGCGAACTCGCCGAAAATTCAGCCGCAGCACCGTCATCCGTTGCTACTTCAAATACATCCGCAGATGCACTATCTAAGCGAAATTCAGGGATGAGTGTTAATTCCCCAATCTTGATATTGGCAGATAATGTAGTCGCAAAAACACTGACTTCATCTACTGCTTCGGTTAAGACTGATTTATCAAAAACTGCATCTGCACCGTCGTTAAAATATTCACCACGTAGACCTATTGTAAAATTGTCAGTAGCTGCAAAACCTAAGTATAATGCACCACCATACCAGCTAACATCGTCTATGTCTTCTGTGCTTTCTGTTGCAATATTCTTTACTGTTGAGTTGACTCCGAGTGTAAATTTATCACCTAATGCAAAAGCAGCAGTTAAATCTACTTGATTGAATGTAAGGGTATCTGCTCCGTCTGTTCCTGTTAGGTAATTTAGGTAGATATCTCCAGCATCGGTTGCATATGAAACTTGCGCACCAATATGCTTACCATCCAATACATCAAATTTGCTGTCTGTATCATCAAAAACACCGACCATTACACCCAATTTATCATTGATAGCATAGTCAAGTTTTACTCCTGTATGGAAAAATGGACCATAAGAGAACATGTAAGATGTACTGTAATGGAAATTAGCTGCAGGGTCGATTAATTCATAACCAACATGTGTCCCAAAATTACCAGCAGTAAAAGTCAATGCATCTACTGGCGAATAAGTGACAAACAACTGTTGTAGATTAGGAAAATCACCTCCGTTTGCTGCGTTTGCACGAGGACCGAAGCCCACATCTGCACCAAAGCCGACTTTTCCAACTGTCTTGGCTAAGGCTACTTTTGCCATACCGAGAGAGAAAGAGTTATGATCGCCTGTAAAGGATGTTAATCCAGGAGCGATACCGTTAAAATTATATTGATAGTAGACATCTAAGCTACCCGATACTTCTAAAGGGCTATTTTTTGTTGAGTCAATTGTCTCTTGTGCTATGGCAGTAGCTACAAAAAGAATTGACAAGAAAAATGTAAATACTTGTTTCATCTTTAAAAAAGATTTAGATTTGTGATAGTTAAGTTTCGATTTCTTTCGGAACACGGGCAATCGGTTGGCAGACTGGTTGCCCGTTTTTTGTCTTTATTGTTGATTCTTTAAAATTCTGTTTTTCATGTCGAATGAAAAATAAATACGACACTTCCTATCGGTCGCTTTCGTCTTTATTTTTCCTTCGCCACAGAATTTTTAAAGGAGAGAGGAGAGATACTGTACAAGCCATGCTTGACTCTCTCCTCGCCCCTCACACCTTTTTTATTTTACATCCAAGTTATAAGGAGCTTTCTCCAACTGGTGGTAAGCATTCATTTCGTGCTCTGCGATATCCAATCCGCGCTTCTCTTCTTCTTCCGATACTCTAATTCCGATAGTCTTTTTCAAAGCAAAAAAGATAAGGAAAGACACAGCAAATGCAAATACACCACATGCCGCTGTACCAATAAGTTGAGACACAAATTGTGCTCCACCTGCCATATCTCCGAAGAGTCCGACAGCTAATGTTCCCCATACACCACATGCTAAGTGAACTGAAGTTGCACCCACTGGGTCGTCAATCTTGATTCTATCAAAGAAAACGATAGCGAAAGGAATAATAAGACCTCCGATACCTCCAACGATAATAGATTCTCCTGCTGACATCAAATCTGCACCTGCTGTAATAGCAACTAAACCTCCTAAGATACCATTTAAAACCATAGATAAATCATGTGTTTTAAATTTCAAGTAAGAGACAAAGAATGCAACAACTGCACCTGCCGCAGCAGCCAAAGAAGTCGTTACAAATACTTTAGAAACACCACCTGCGTCTGCTGACAATACAGAACCACCATTAAAGCCAAACCAACCAAACCATAAAAGGAAAACACCGATTGCCGCTAATGGCATATTGTGTCCAGGAATTGGTTTGATGCTACCGTCTTTGCGGTATTTGCCCTTACGTGCGCCCAATAAGATGACACCTGCTAAAGCAGCCCAGCCACCAACAGCGTGTACTAATGTAGAACCTGCGAAATCGTAGAAACCTAAGGCGTCTAACCAGCCGCCGCCCCACTTCCACATGCCTGTGATAGGGTAAGCTAATCCCACAAAAAGGACAGAAAAGATTAAGAATGCTTCCAATTTGATACGTTCTGCAACCGCACCTGATACGATAGTCGCACAAGTGGCAGCAAACATCGCTTGGAAGATGAAATCAGAATAGAAAGAGTAGTTTCCATCGGCATAAGCGATACCTGCTGCATCACCTTCTGGTACATTTAATCCGAAAGAGATACTTCCGAAAAAGCCACCAGCATAGTCACCACCTGGGTACATAAGATTGAAGCCGATAGCGTAGTAGAGTAACAGCCCGATTGAGATAATCATTGAGTTTTTGAAGAGGATGTTAACCGTATTTTTGCGGCGCACTAATCCTGCTTCTAAACAGGCAAATCCTAAGTGCATGACGAATACTAAGCAAGTTGCAACGAGTATCCAAAGGTTGTTTACTGTGTATAATGACAAGTCCATGTCTTGAGAGATTTTTGATTTTTGCGAAAGATTTGGGCTTTCGCGTTTTATTTATTTTTAGTTAGTTTCTTTATTCGACCCCCTAATCCCGATACTGATTTTTCTGTAAGTCGCTGTTTTATCGCTTCGAGTTTGAAAAATCAGAATTGAGGTTTATAGTAAAATTAAATTCAACGAAAGTTCCCCCATTTGGGGGGTTAGGGGGGTTTAATCCGACCTTGGGAACTAAAGTTCCCGGCACCTTAGAGCGCCGACTGGTCTAATTCTCCAGTTCTAATGCCTATCATCTGTTCGATACGCGTTACGATGATTTTTCCGTCTCCAACTTCACCTGTGTGAGCTGCTTTTCGGATAGTACTGACGATTTCAACTTCCTTACTATCAGGAATGATGATTTCGATTTTCATACGTGCAATGTAACCGATATCATAGGCTTGTCCGCGGTAGGTAACGTGTTCCCCTTTTTGCTTTCCAAAGCCTTTTACTTCGAAGAAAGTAAAGAAGTTGATGCCGATTTCGGAAAGGGCTTCTTTAACATCTTCAAATTTTGAAGACCGTATTATCGCTTCAATTTTTTTCATTTTTATTGATTTTCGTTCTACTGATGAGCGTTTTTATTTTGATATTGCAAATGTCGGTCGGTTTTCGGCTTTTAATTCTGGACTTTTTGTGCAGTTTGTTGTTTCCAAATGCAAAATAACGAAGAACAAAAAGATATAAACCACTGATAATCAATTGCATATTAGAAATTATAATAGGAAATTTTTGTTATGCCTATCTCGCAAACAGACCAGCTATTTTCTTTAATAAAGTCGCTAACAAAGAGTGAAAAGCGCAATTTTCGGCTATATGTGAACCGTATGGCAGATAGTAATTCAGCGTCTTACATTCAGCTTTTCGATTTACTGGACAAACAGAAATCGTTGAATGAGGAAGAAGTGTTTCGGAAGATAAAGGGATTGAATAAGAGTAAATTTTCTAACCTTAAGCGGCACTTGTACGCTCAGGTGATGACGAGTTTGGAGCAAATTCATACGCCTAAAAGGGTAGATTTGCAGATACGTGAGTTATTGAATTTTGCGCATATTTTGTATGGGAAAGGGCTGTACCTACAGTCCTTAAAAATATTGCAAAAGGCAAAAGTGAAAGCCGAGAGAAGTCATTATGATTTGCACTATTTGAGCATTTTGGAGTTTGAAAAAAAGATACAGAGTCGGCATATTACGCGTTCGGGGGCAGATTACACTTTGGAATTGGTGAAGGGTTCTGATGTAAAGAATAAGCAGATATTGAATGCTTTAGGCTTGTCAAATTTGCGCTTGCGGATGCACAATATTTACATTAAGGGAGGTCATGTCAAAAATGAAAAAGAAGCAGATGAGGTGACACAAATCTTTACCGATTCCATTCCTTATTTTGCTAATGAAGATAGCTTGGGAATAAAGGAAAGGGCGTATTTATATCAGTCTTTTGTCTGGTACTATTTTATTCTTTTGGACTTTCACAATTGCTATATCTATGCAGAAAAATGGGTGAAACTTTTCAAAGAAAGCCCTTATATGGCTGACCGTGACCCTGACCTTTTGATGCGCGGTTATTATTACCTTTTGCTTTCGGCAAATAATAATGGAGATTTAAAAAACTATAAATATTATTTAGACGAAGTTGAAAAATTTAGAAAGGATAATTATAAAAAGTTCAATAATAACTCACAGATTATGTCCTTTTTATATGTGCATAATGGGCGTCTGAACCGCTACTTTATGGAAGGAAAATTTGTCGAAGGACTACAAGCTATACCAAAAACTTTACGACGCATCAATCGTTACGGAAATAAGATTGACCCGCACCGCATCATGATTTTATACTACAAAATCGCATGGATGAATCTGGGCGCAGGCAAACCAGCTGTATGTGTAGATTATTTACAAAAAATCATTAATTTAGATACGCAAAACCTACGGACAGATATTCAAATATTTACACGTTTGATGTTTTTAATGGCACATTATGACCTTGAAAATGAAGACATTATGGAATATCTTGTTAAAAATACAGAGGTCTTCTTTAAGCAGAAAAAAGGTATGGATAAACTGCCTATTTTGTGTTTGGATTTCTTTCGAAAAATAGTCAAAACTGCGCCTTTGGAGCGACAAAAGGTATTTGTTGTTTTTGAGAAAGAATTGATGCGCTTGCAAGTGAATAGATATGAGAAACGGTCGTTTCTTTACTTAGATATTCCAGCTTGGGTGAATAGTAAAATTAGGCGGATAAGTTTGTCAGAAGCGGTGAAATAACTATTTACAAAAAGCTCAAATTCCAATCCTTTTCCTATCTTTATAAGACCAAAGGAATACTGCGTGACGCTACATCCAATACTCTTCAAACTCCTCCTGAAAAGCCAAAGTCTCCATAGATTTCATTCTATCAATAAAAAGCGTTCCATTCAAATGGTCTAATTCGTGCTGCGCAACAACAGCAGCAAAACCTTTCAATTTCATAGTATAAGCCTTACCTTTTCTGTCCAATGCTTTTAACTCTACTCTTGCATGGCGTTTCAAGCAACCGCGAATGTTTGGAATAGACAAACAACCTTCCCAACTATCGACTTTCTTTTTGCCAATGGGTTTCAATTCAGGATTAATCGCGACAACTAAAGGAAAAGAATTCTTATTTGGATAGCGCGGATTTTCTTGTACTTCCATGACAAAAAGACGCTTCTTAACATCTACTTGTGGAGCAGCAATTCCAGCACCGTCTTCATCGCGTATTGTATCCACCATACTATCGATAAATTTCTGAAATTTCTTTGTCTTAATCTTTGACACTTTTACGGGCTTACAAACTTTTCGGAGGACAGGATTGCCCATTTTTGTTACTTCTAATACTGACATAATATTTATACTTTCGAATTACAATTTACAATACAAAACTGATTAGTAAATCGTTATCTTAGTAAAAACGATTCAATAATATAGACCATTATGCTTGTTCTTTGTCCTTCTAAAAAACACAAAAAATAGTTCCGTAGTGCAGACTATGCAACGATTTTTTGAATTATTTAGAAGAAAAAATAACTACGCATTATGGTCTACCTTATTAAATCGTTTTTACTTATATCTCAATTATTCCTTTCGGACTTTTTATAATTGCTTTTATTTCTACCTTCTTCCCTTTTTCCACCTCCGCATTCATCCCCAAGTTGTCCAAGACGTTTATAATTTCTTCAGGATTTGGATGCTTAAATTTAAAACCAATAAATGTGCATTCCTTGGTCATAGAGTCCGTTGGATGTAGCTCTGATTTTCGCCAATCTGTCATAAAAGGAACAATCTCCACAGCAGGTACTGCCAATGGCAAAATCATCTCCCAAGTCAACATTTTACCATTAGTCATTTTACGTTGTCCCCCATTTATTTCGCCCATTTGAGGATTATACTTTTGTAGAATTGCGCTATCACTTTCTAGATTATCTGACTTTAAAGCAAAACGAACCATTTGAGCTTTTTCAATAAAATCAACCCCCATCCAACGCGGAGCAAGAATATTCTTGTTCTCCTCATCTATCGTTATAAGCTCCAAGTAACAAGCATTTCCAAGATTTACAACCGCATTTTTAGTACCGCGAGTAGTATGATAACCTCCAAATGTAGGACGAATGCCCGTTAGACTTTCAAAATCATCAATTGCTTTGCCCAAGTTTGGAACGGCATAGACGATATGGTCAATTTCTCTCATAATTTTACTTTTAGTAAAAGTAATTCAATAACTTGAGCCATTATACTTGTTCTTTTTCCTTCTA
>CAZQTE010000132.1:11357-12737 GCA_964595615.1 uncultured Saprospiraceae bacterium | reverse complement strand
TTAACCCATTACCGATTATTTTAAAAAATTAGAGACCATTTGAAATAGTTTTTCAGGCTGTTCAGCATGCACCCAATGCCCTGCATCTTCAATAGTTTCTAAGGTCGCATCTGGAAAATATTCTAAAATCTGTGGCATATCACTGTCCAAAACATAATCAGACTTACCGCCACGAATAAATAAACTTTCTCCCTCAAAAATCTCATCCCCTGTCGTCTCTGCCAATATTTCTTGATAATGCGTGTGCAATGCACTCAAATTCATTTTCCAGCGATAGCCGCCTTCCTTTTTACGCGTGATATTTTTTAATAAAAATTGACGAACGCCAAAGTCAGGTATTAATTCTTGCAGTTGTACATCCGCTTCTTTTCGGTTTTCTATTTTATCTAAATCTAAGGAAAAAAGAGCTTTAAAAATCGTTTCATGTCCACCTTTGTTCGCACGTGGAGAAATATCAACTATCGTTAATTTGTCCACCATATCAGGATAAGTGAGTGCAAATTTCATAGCCGTTTTACCGCCCATGCTATGCCCTAAGATGTGGGCTTTATACATATAATTTGACTCCATAAATTCACGCAAATCCTCTGCCATGAGCGCGTAACTATGCTCGGGCACATGAGGAGATTTCCCATGATTGCGCTGGTCAATAATGAAGACCATATTATGCTCCGCAAATCTTTTTGCCAAAGTTTGCCAATTATCCAATGTCCCAAAAAGTCCATGTAGAATAATCAGTGGTTCACCTTGCCCGAATTCTTTATAATTAAGCGTCATCTGTTTTAAATATGAAGTATGAAATAGGAAATATGAAATCCGCTCTAATATGCCATATTTTTAAAATATGGCATATTTCTTCAAGAATAATACAAAAACCTAAAGTCCACTTCCTCAATTTTTGAAAGTGAGAAAAATCCTGTATTTTTGATTAAAATATTAAAATATGAACCTTCGTTTTACCGCTTTTTTCTCTTTTTTATTGATTTTTCTTGCATCCAGTTGCACAGAGGAAACTGTTATTTATGACGTAAGTCCAGTTACTGTCACTCCAAATAATGGTGGAAAAACCAAGGAAAAATCGACGGAACAATTCTTAAATGTAGCTTACGCTAATCTATATCAAACAGCACTAAGTCCCAGCAAATTAGTCGAACTAACCAATGTTGTTAATTCTATCGGAGACAAACAAGTCGCCTACGAAACGGTCATTGCTAAAATGATGAGCGACCCTGATGTCGTATTACCAAGTACAGAAGATATGCGCGCAAATTTAAGCGGATTTATTGCCGAAACATACAAACGTTTTTATGTCAGAAATCCAACCGAAGCAGAAAGAACTTGGTGGATTAATTACCTCAACACACGCACAAATCTAACCGC
>CAZQTE010000132.1:0-11257 GCA_964595615.1 uncultured Saprospiraceae bacterium | reverse complement strand
ATAGTCTTCACAACCATCTGCACCGTCTTACGAATCTTATTTTCTGTCAAGACGACCTTATCTGCCCGCAAATCATTCAATGTTTGTTTGTTATAGTGACGCACCGTGATTAATTCCAAATTCGGTTCAATCCGAACTTTGAATTTATCCTCGATTGCTTTCGCAAAATCTTGCACCTTTCCATCTTGGTCAGTCACACAAATACGGAAAGAAATCGCGGTATTCTGCATCATATTTACATGCAAACGGTGTGCAGTGATTTGATTAAAAAGGTCGCTAATATGTTGTTCCGCTACAAAAGAAAAATCGCGCGTTGAGATGTTTAAAAGCGCTTGATTATTTTCAATTGCTACCATCGGCGGATAGTTATCTTCCACATCTGGCGCAATCATCGTTCCCTTTCCTTCTGGATTAATAAATGACTTTACAAATAGAGGAATACTCTTGTTTTGCAAAGGTTTTATCGTCTTTGGGTGAATAACTTTTGCGCCGTAATAAGTCATTTCAATTGCCTCGCGATAAGACAATTCATCCAACTTGGTCACATTATCAAACAAACGCGGGTCTGCCGTCAACACTCCTGGCACATCTTTCCAAATCGACATACTTTCCGCATCCAAACAATAAGAAAAAATCGCTGCTGTATAATCAGAACCTTCTCGTCCTAATGTCGTCGTCGTATTCTCCGTCGTACTACCAATAAAACCTTGTGTCACCACAAATCCTCCAGCCTCTAACATCGGCTTTGCCGTGCGGTCAGCACGTTTTTGCGTCTCGTCCCACTGCACCCAACCTTCTCGATAAATATCATCCGTCAAGATAACATCACGCGCATCCAGCCATTGCGTCGCCAATCCTTTTCCATTCAAATAAGCCGCAAGAATCTTAGTCGAAACCAACTCTCCCAAACTAACAATTTGGTCATAGATGTAATCATAACTATCCTCTGGCTCATCTTCCAAAACCCAATCTGCCTCCACAAAAATATCATTCACTTCCACAAAAGCATCATGCTTCTCCGTCCCAAAAAGCTCTGCCATCATACGATAATGACTTTGCTTTACCTCTTCCATTAATTTTTGAGCTTCACCTGTTTTTTTATAGTAGGCTTTCGTCACTTCTTCTAAAGCATTCGTCGTTTTCCCCATTGCAGACACGACAATAAGTAGACTTTCGTCCTTATATTTCTCTAAAATACCGGCAACATTTTGAATACTCTTAGCATCTTTAACTGATGCACCTCCGAATTTGAAGACTTTTAAACTCATTTTTGAGATTTTAGACATTAGATTTTAGACATTAGACTTCTAAACTTGAAGCTTGTTTTTTCTCGCCGCAAATATCTATTTGTTTTTAGATAAATATAAGAGAATAGGGAATTTTTTGTTTTAAAGTTTTTACGAAATGTACGTACTGGCGTACCTGCTGTCCCGATAGCTATCGCGGACTGACAAGGTCAAAAGTGGTGACATAAAAAAATCCAAACTCAAAAAATGAATTTGGATTTCCCAAGTCATAGTTGATGAGACACAAGCCTACCAACTTCCAACTAACAACTACTTTTGCGTCTTCTCACAAGCCCCCGCACAATTCCCATACAGATTCAAAGAATGCGCAGTGATATTAAACTTTAAAATATCGCCCATCATCTCCTTGATTTGCTGGATACGAGGGTCGCAAAATTCCAATACTTTACCACAATCCTCACAAATCAAATGGTCGTGTTGCTTAAAACCGTAAGATTTCTCGTATTGCGCTAAGTTCTTACCAAATTGGTGTTTTTTCACCAAATCACAACTCACCAACAAATCCAAAGTATTATAAACCGTCGCGCGACTCACTCGATAATTTTGATTTTTCATGTGGATATACAAAGCCTCCGCATCAAAGTGGTCATTTCGACGATAGATTTCCTCTAAAATCGCAAAACGCTCTGGTGTCTTTCTCGACTTTGAATTTTCCAAGTGTTTGGAAAAAATATCCTTCACTTCTTCAATTATCACATCTGGATTCTTAATAACCATTCTTATAATTGTCTATTGTTAATTGAATATTATCTACTCTTACATTCTTATCATACACCGTCCACCGTCAAGCGAAGCGGCCGTCTACCGTCCACCCTATCAAACTTCTTCCCTAATAACAGTTGAAACGTTATCTAAGTTTTCTAAACTCTTCACTGCGAGTGTTAATTGGTCAGTATTGAGCACCAAAAGTCCAACTTTTGCTTCAAAATAACCTTCATTTCCACTGATATTAAAAGAGCGAATATTAATATCTAAATCATTGATTTGTCGCGTCAATTTCTGAATAACACCAGGTCCGTCGTCCACTCCTGTGATGATTAATTCCGCCGTAAACTCAGAATTAGCACCACTCACCCACTCTGCTTTTAAAATACGATAGCCGTAGTTGGCCATTAGATGCTCCGCATTCGCACAGTTTGACCGATGAATCTTCATACCCGTCGTCGCCGTAATGTAAGCAAAAATATCATCTCCCAAAACAGGCTTACAGCAAGTAGCAAAAGAAAACTCATACTGCTCAGAAGATTCCCCACCAATTAGCAATTTCGGAGTACCTGAAAAACGTCTGAGCACACGGCTACCTTTGACGGGCACTTTTTTCGCAGCTTCCTTCTTTTCCTCAACGATTTGCACCAATTTCCCTGCTTCTACTTTAAATTTCTTCAGTGTGCTGATTAAATTTATTTCTTCTTTCGCTAAGTCAAAATACAAGTCCGCATGATTTGAGTAGTTAAAAAACTTCACTAATGCTTCTACCGCAGAGTCAAAATCTACCTTCATATTATTGAACTTTCGTTGCAATAATTCTTTACCAAAGGTACCTTGACGACGACGTTCTTCTTTCATCGCAGAGCGAATCTTAGAACGCGCTTTTCCAGTTACCACCATTTTGAGCCAAGACTCTGACGGCTTTTGACTACGGTTGGTGGTTACGCTAATTTGGTCTCCATTTTCCAGCGTATATCCCATTGGGACAAGCTTTTTATTCACTTTAATTGCCGTTGCATGATAACCAACATCAGAGTGTATAGAAAAAGCAAAATCCAAAGCGGTGGCGCCTTTTGGCAATACCTTCATGTCTCCAGCAGGCGTATAAACGTAGACTTCTTCGGAGAAAAGATTGGTCTTAAAGTCATTGATGAATTCAGTCGCATTCTCATTTCCATTCTCCAAAATATCACGCACAGAATCCAACCAAGTATCAAAAACATCTGGCTGACCATTCACCCCTTTATATTTCCAGTGTGCCGCAAATCCCTTTTCTGAGATTTCGTCCATACGTTCCGAGCGAATTTGCACCTCAACATATCGACCTTTGGGACCAATAATCGTCGTATGCAAACTCTCATAACCATTAGCTTTAGGTGTCGTCACCCAGTCTTTCAATCGCTCTGGTATTGGGCGATAAATATCTGTAATTGTCGAATAAACCATCCAACAAAAAGACTTTTCCTTTTTGGGTGGCACATCTATAATTATGCGGACTGCAAAAAGGTCATATATTTCTTCAAAAGGAACTTTCTTAGTTTTGATTTTATTCCAGATAGAATAAATGGACTTTGGTCGTCCTAATATGCGATAAGGCACGCCAATTTCATCCAATTCAGAGCGCAGCGGTGCGATGAATTCTTCGATATATTGCTCACGCGACTTTTTAGTTTCTTGTAGCTTTTTTGAGACAGAATAATAGGTTTCTGGCTCTTTGATTTTCATACATAAATCCTGAAATTCTGTCTTAAAAGTATAAAGACCAAGACGGTGAGCCAGCGGTGCGTAGATATAGCTTGTTTCCGAAGCAATTTTAAGTTGTTTATGGCGTGGCATGGCACCAAGTGTCCGCATATTGTGCAGACGATCAGACATTTTTATCAAAACCACACGCACATCTTCTACTAAAGTCGTCAAGACTTTTTTGAAATTCTCAGCTTGTGGACTATCGGCATTATAAGAAGCATCTAATTTGGTCAGCCCATCAACAATCAATGCTACTTTATCTCCAAATTTTCCGCGAATATCATCTAAGGTAACTTCTGTATCCTCCACAACATCATGCAATAATGCACAGATAACGGCAGTCGGTCCCAGACCAATTTCATCCACCGTGATACGTGCCACCTCTATCGGATGTAGGACATATGGCTCACCAGATTTCCGACGTTGTTCCTTATGCGCATCTACTGCTAACTCATATGCTTCACGGATGTTTTTCTTATCATTTTCATCCATTTTGCCTTCAAGCGTACGCAGCAAATTCCGATAAGCAGCAATAATAAGCCGTTTATCCTCTTCTTCTCTTTTCTGTATGTCTATTGTTTCGGTCATGCCGAGGCTTTATTAGTTACAATTCTTAATCTCATTTTAGCTATACAAATCTAACGTTATTTAGCCACAAAAAGCCGCTTTCCACATAAGAAATAAACAGTAATTTCATAAAATGGAACTTCTCGACAAGAAATCTTGTATTAATTTGGAAAGAAAAGAAGAAAAATATTATTTTTGTGCTTCTAATTACAAAAAAAGCGTACATTTGCGCCCGCTTTGAGAATGGCTTTTCAAAGTAGCGACAAATCGACCTCGGAATATCATTTAATGCTTGAAAGAAAGCAAAATAGAAGTTTAAACTTCTATTGACTTGTTCCGAATACTTTATGCGGGTGTGATGAAATTGGTAGACATGCTAGACTTAGGATCTGGTGCTGCAAGGCGTGGGGGTTCGAGTCCCTCCACCCGTACACATAAAGTAAGATTGAATTTTTAAATTCTTTTTTACTTTAAAACTTTTTTCAAAAGCGATTGTCAATCATTGGCAATCGCTTTTTTTTATTATTTGGAAGTTATTAGTTTGTACAACTGACGAAGTATCAAACTATTCATTAAACTTACAACGATTAAAGAGCCTTTTCTTTTAAAAATAATATAAGCTGAATGTAGTTTGCAGTGTTAAATTTATTGAAAAAATCAATTAATTAACACAATCAACTAAGCAAGCAGCCAAATAAAAATCAAGGAAACTATGCCGAATGTTGTCACAGAGAATACAGACAATCTAACCTCGGTCATCACGGTTAGTGTGCCGCGCGAAGACTACGAGCAAAAATTTACGGACAAGCTAAAGCAAACGCGTAAGCAAGCTCAAATTAAAGGCTTCCGTAAAGGGAAGGTGCCGATGTCTTTCATCAGAAAGAACTATGGACAGGCGATGTTGGCGGACATCATCAATGATTTGATGCAAGAGGAAATGATAAAAACCATGGAAGAAGGTGGTGATAAGTACCTTGGTCAGCCTATTCCGACAGAAGACCAGAAGCAATACGAATTTAATACAAAGGATTTAGAAGATTTTGAATTTAAATTCGAAATTGGCTTAAAACCTGAGTTCAAAGTTGCAGGTATTGATAAGAAAAAAGCCTTTACTTACTACGCTACTCAGATTCCGACGACGACTATCGACGAAGAAATTGCTAATGCACGCAAACGCGCAGGCGAACGTGTCCTTGACGAAGAGAAAATCGTTGAAGGCGATATGATTAAGTTCGATGCAAAAGAATTGGACGGTAAGAAGGTAAAAGAAGAAGGTATTCAAAATGAATTCAGCCTTTTGTGGGATAGAATTGACGATGATAAGTTGAAAAAACAATTGTTGAAGAAAAAAGTAGGAGATACTGTTTCTTTTAATGTTTTTGAAGTAGAGAAAGATACAGAAGCGAACTACGTTAAGAAGTACATGTTGGGCATAGAGGAAGAAGATGAGACAGGTGAAATGTACGAAGCAACTATCGTAGAAGTGAGTCGCATTGTTGATGCTGAACTGAATGAAGAGTTTTTTACCAGTACTTTTGGTGAAGAAGTAAAAACAGAAGAAGAGGCGCGCGCTTTCATCGAAGAAAAAATTAAAGAAAACTATAATAAAACAGCTGATGCTTTATTGTTCCGCGACATCCAAGACCGCTTAATGGAAGTTAATGGTCCTAAAATGCCATTGCCAGATGCATTTATGAAGCGTTTCTTGATGGCTCAGAGTACAGATAATACTCCTGAGATTGTAGAGAAAGGTTACGAAGGTTTTGCAGACAATTTGCGTTGGACTTTGGTACGTGGTCAATTATTTGACAAGTACGAAATCAAAGTGGAGCAAGCAGACTTAGAGCAACACTTTGGCAATCAAATCCGCCAATACATGGGTGGATATGCTGACGCAAATATGATTCAGCAAACTGTTGGTCGTATGATGCAAGACCAACAAATGGTAGAAGATGCTGCGAATAATATTGCAACCGACCGTTTAATGGACAAAGTAAAAGATGACTTGAAGTTGAAAGAAAAGAAAGTTACCATTGAAGAATTAAATGCAATCGTAACTGAGTTGAATGAGAAAATGGCAGCAGAACGTGCTGCGGAGGAAGAGGAGTAAGCTTCATTTACAATTTAAGAATTCCGATTTACGACAATCATATCGTAGGTCGGAATTCTCTTTTTTATAGAGAATCGCAACTATGACCGTCTTCAAGCGTTTATTCTTTACTTTCCCAAAAAGTTAATTTTGAATGATTAATGTTGAATTTTGAATGATTGTGCCTTTATTGGTTTTTGATGTTATTCAAAATCTCTTTTTTGAGAAAGTGAAATATTAACGTTTTAAGTATTGAGTTTTGATTAGATTTTGAATATTGCGTTTGGCTTCATTCTAAAAATTTCATTCAGAATTCAAAATTAATATAAAATAGAACCTATGTTTCATCAGGATGAATTTATGAAGTATGCTACAAAACACCTCGGAATGAGTAGCATGCACGTCGAAAAATATGTAGAAAAAACTACTCCGCGCAATATTCCTACTTTTGGTCAAGCAGCAAGCATGCCCAATATTCAAGGTTTTACGCCAGCAGTAATTGAAGAACGCCAGTTGAATGTTACTCAAATGGACGTTTTCTCTCGTTTAATGATGGACCGCATCATTTTCATGGGAGTACCTGTATCTGACCAAGTTGCAAACATTGTACAAGCACAATTACTTTTCTTGGAAAGTGTGGACCCAAAGCGTGATGTACAGATGTTTATCAATAGCCCAGGAGGTAGCGTAATTGCTGGTTTGGGAATGTATGACACTATGCAATACGTAAGCCCAGATGTCGCTACTATCTGTACGGGTTTAGCTGCATCAATGGGAGCCGTACTATTAGCTGCGGGTACAAAAGGTAAGCGTACTGCGCTTCCTCACTCTCGCGTCATGATTCACCAACCATTAGGTGGCATGCAAGGTCAAGTGACGGACATGGAAATCTCATACAAACTCATCAAAAAGATGCAAAAAGAGTTGTATGATATTTTGGCAAATCACACAGGACAAGATTATGATAAAATCGCGGCAGATTGTGAGCGTGACAATTGGATGATTGCACCAGAAGCAAAAGAGTACGGTTTAGTGGATGAAGTATTGACTCGCGATAAAGCGTAATCTAATTGGACGGAAGATACCGATAAAAGCGGTTTGATGCTTCAATAGAAGATTCAAACCGCTTTTTTTTGTAACTTGCAGAGCAATTTTGAGTAAACTATATAGGTTATTTGAGTTTAGACGTTAGATATTAGATTTTAGACGTTGGACTATTTTAGGATAACTTCAGACCTTAAAAAAAAATGAAAAATAATCCTTTTAAAAATATGCGTAATAATAAACAGGGATATCGCTGTTCGTTTTGTGGGCGTGATAAATCAGAAGCATTGCTTTTGATTGCGGGTATTGACGGTCATATTTGTGAAGTGTGTGTGGAACAAGCGACAGAGATTTTGGAGGAAGAATTGTATGGTGGTAAGAAAGACGGAAAAGTAGCAGGTCAGCCAAGTAAAGCAAAAAAGAAAAAAAATCACGACTTCAAATTGAAGAAAGGTACTACTCCAATGTCTTTAAAGGAGCATTTGGATGAGTATGTTATCGGTCAAGATGAAGCAAAGAAATATTTATCAGTTGCAGTTTACAATCACTATAAGAGATTGGCACAGCCACCTTCGACTGACGGTGTAGAAATCGAAAAGTCAAATATTCTTTTTGTTGGTTCGACGGGAACAGGAAAGACATTAATGGCGCGTACGATTGCACGTCACTTAAATGTGCCTTTTTCTATCGTAGATGCGACGGTATTTACAGAGGCAGGTTATGTAGGTGAAGATGTAGAAAGTATTTTGAGTCGATTATTGCAAGTTTGTGATTTTGATGTAGAAGCAGCAGAGATGGGCATCGTTTACATTGATGAAATTGACAAAATTGCGCGTAAATCAGACAATCCTTCTATCACACGCGACGTAAGTGGCGAAGGTGTACAGCAAGGAATGTTGAAGATGTTGGAAGGAACGGAAGTTGCAGTACCACCACAAGGTGGTCGTAAGCATCCAGAGCAAAAATTAGTTAAAGTCAATACTCAAAATATCCTTTTTATTTGTGGAGGAGCATTTGACGGTATTGAAAAATTAATTGCGCGCCGTGTGAATACACAAGTGATTGGTTTTCAAGATAAAGCAGATACTAAAATGCGCATGATGGAAAAGGAAAACCTTATCCGTTATGTCACACACAAAGATTTGAAAGCATTTGGTTTGATTCCTGAGTTAATTGGTCGTTTGCCAGTATTAACGCACTTAGAGCCATTAGATAAAGAGACATTGCGTCTTATTTTGACTAAGCCTAAGAATGCTTTGGTAAAACAATACCAAAAGTTATTTGACTTAGAGGGTATTAACTTGACTTTCACTGATGATGCTTTGGATTTGATTGCTGATAAAGCTTTGGAATACAAAATTGGTGCACGTGGTTTGCGTTCTATTTGTGAGGCAATTATGACAGACGCTATGTTTGAAATGCCTTCTCAAAAAGACACAGAGACATTCGTTGTTACTAAAGAATATGCTTTAGAGAAAATGGATAAGAGTCTCTTGAGTCGCTTGAAAGCTGCTTAGATTTTCCACTCTAAAAAGTGAAAAAGCCGTTTCCTCAAAAAGGAAACGGCTTTTTTAGTTTTCGTAGTAAACCTTGAATATTATTTGATGACAAATTCTACTCGACGATTCGTTCTTTGTCCTTCTTTAGTTGCATTAGAAGCAATCGCATTTGCCTCACCGTATCCTGCATACTTCAATCGTGCAGCAGAGACACCTTTTCCAACTAAATAATCATAACAAGTTTTTGCTCTATTCAATGATAGTCGTTGATTGTTAGCACTATTACCGACATTATCAGTGTAACCATTGATATCAACTAATACATCTGGGTAAGAATTCAAAACAGAAGCAACTTCATCTAAGACAGTATATGATGAACTAGTCAATGCTCTGCTTCCTGTTTCAAAATTGATATTTCTTGTAGCGAAGCTCAATTTTTCGCGCACTACAGTTGGAGCAGGTGCAGGACAACCATTGTAGGCTGCAGTTCCAGCAGTAGAAGGACAATTATCTACATTATCACGAATACCGTCATTATCTGAATCTCCATAAGCACAACCACCAAATTCGGCAGTACCTTTTTCATCTGGGCAGGCATCCTGAGCATCTGCGATACCATCTGCATCACGGTCTTTCATTGGACAACCTTTTTCAGAAATGATACCTTTTACAGTAGGACATTCATCAAATTTATCAACAATACCGTCACCGTCTGTATCTGGACAACCATCATTAGCCGCCGTACCTGCCACTTCTGGACAAGCATCATTTTTATCTGCCAAACCATCTTCATCTGTATCTGGACAACCGTCAAATTTTGCAAGACCTGCTGCCTCTGGACAGCTATCTTTTGAGTCAACAATGCCGTCTCCGTCCGAATCTGGACAACCCTTATTAGCAGGTTTTCCAGCAACATTTGGACAATCATCTTTGGCATCTGTAACCATATCGCCATCGGCGTCTGGACAACCACCCATTGCAATTATACCTGCAATCTCAGGGCATTGATCTAACTTATCAGCAATACCGTCGCCATCTGTATCTTTTACTCCGAGAGCAAAAAATAATTTAACAGCACCGATGCCATAAAGGTCATTTTCATTAGGATTAGCAGAAGCACTTACGCCGTCATAATAATCCGAAACAGGTAAACGTATCCCTGTTTCCAACCCAAGACCAATTTTTTCAGATAAATCGTAACGTAAACCAAGTCCAACAGGTACAATAAATTGAGTTTTCCCTGCATCTTGGTCATTTCTTACATCAGCATTATCTCTTTGTCCGTAGTTAACATCGTATGTCATAAAACCTAGACCGATACCACCAAAAATGTAAGGAGAAAGAATTTTCTTAAAAACACCGTCTTTCATACGTCTTTTACCCAATAAATCCCATTGAGCCATTGCCGACAATTCGAGAATATTATTATCAAAACTAAATCCTCGATTAACATGTCCCTCATTTGCAAAATTAGTCTCATCAGCAGAAAGTCCGACATAATTCAAATTGCCTCGAAAAGCCCAAGCTTCGTTGAATTTGTACTTATAGAGAAGTCCAAAAGAAGGATTTAATTCTTGTAAAAGTCCGATATTTTCATCGGTGCGACAATGACAGTCGCCTTGGTAGCCAGCTAAACCTAAGGAAAGTCCTCCTTCGGACTGCGCGCTTGTAAAAAACGGAAAGGCCAAAAGAAGCACAACCGTCCATAGTAAATGTTTTTTCATTTCTTGACTATTTAGTTTTTGTTAAAAAGAATGCAATAGTAGTAATACAAGTGAGAATTTTCAACACTAAAAAATTCTGCACTTCAAATCAACATTTGGTGTTACAGAGTACCTATTATTCTTTACAAAGAGCTAAAACTGGATGTTATAAGTACTCGGACATAATTATTTCGATAATTAGAACAGAGAAAATTTTTTGATTGATTTGGCTTTAAAAACCGCCAATACCCTATGGTCTTTAAAGATTTTCAGAGTGAAATCAAGCGGAAAATTGTCCTGTTTTAATATTGTAAATAATTGTTTCTGAGTACTTAAGTACGTAATACTATTTATCTGGGTAAATAATGTCACGCACTTATAATAAGTGAAAATTATAGAAAAGTGCTAATTAATTCTTACTCTTTAGAGACGGAAAGTCCTACGAAGTCACTAAAAGACACAAAACAATTTTTTCATATACATCATTAAAAGACAAATAGCATAGCAAACACTTAGAATATTAATGACTCATAAATACATTTTAGACTTTGGACGAAAAGTCGTTCAAAAAAAATAGGCAAAACTGTTGCATAG
>CAZQTE010000131.1:0-12861 GCA_964595615.1 uncultured Saprospiraceae bacterium | reverse complement strand
CCGATAGAAATGCGGGGCAGGCTGTGATGCAGACCATGCAACGATTTTTTGAATTCCTTAGAAGAAAAAATTACTACGCATTATGGCTCAACTTATTAAATCACTTTTACTTAAGCTCAACTATTTTCAAATGTCACGAAATATTTTATAAATCAAACGGGCTGTTGGCTTCGCTTGAAGAGTATTTTAATTTCTAACAGTTAGTTTAGGTCAAACTTTCTTCACTTTGAAAGTTTGACCTAAGCTATGGTAAAAGTAGTTCTCTCATGTCAATCCAAAAAAATAAGTTACGTAACAAAATCGTTACGCAAGATATAAAACACACTTTTTCCAAAACAAAATGCTTACACAAATTATTCGAAGCTCAAGCCGCCTTGAGTCCAGAAGCTGTTGCCGTTTGTTATGAAAATCAGAGCTTGACTTATGCTGAACTGGACGCAAAATCAAATCAATTAGCACATCATCTCATTGATTTAGGAGTTGAAAAGGAATCATTGGTTGTGATTTGCTTAGAACGCTCTTTGGAAATGATAATCGGAATATTAGGTGTCCTCAAAGCAGGAGCGGCCTATGTCCCTATTGACCCTGCCTACCCAGACAGCCGTAAGGAGTTTATTATTAAAGATACGAAGTCTAACATCATCCTTACTCAGCATCATCTCAAAGGCAATTTTTCACAAAGCGGCACAAGTGTCGTCTGTTTGGATACCTATGCAGACAAGTTAGCAGATAAAAAGACTTGCTCACCGATAGTTGATATTACAGCAGAAAATCTTGTCTATGTTATTTATACCTCTGGTTCTACTGGGCAGCCCAAAGGTGTGCAGATTGAACACCAGAGTGTCACAAACCTCATCAAAGGACAAATAAAGTATGTCCAACATCCAGTAAAACGGTTTTTATTTACTTATTCTTTTGCTTTTGACGGTTCTGTTTTATTGATTTGGTGGACACTCTTACAGGGAGCTACTCTCGTTATTGCAGAGAAGGATACGGAAAAAGACGTGCAAAAATTGGCGAACACAATCCAAGAAGAGGAAATTTCTCACTTATTGACATTTCCTTCTTTGTACAGTTTATTGTTAGAGCAAAATGACGCAAAAAAATTAAAATCTTTAGAGTCTGTTAGCTTAGCGGGGGAAATATTTCCCGCAAAATTAGCGCGCAAACACCAAAATATTTTACCTCATACCACTCTACTCAACCAATATGGGCCGACGGAGGCGACTGTCGGAGCAACAATCTATCGAGTCCCACCAAACTTTGCCGCGACAAAAGTGCCTATTGGTCAATCAATTGAGGACGTTTGTATTTACGTATTGAACCAGGATTTACAAAAAACAAAAATTGGCGAACAAGGAGAAATCTACATTGGCGGAAACGGTCTGGCACGTGGCTACCTCAATCGAGCTAAACTAAGCCAAGAAAAGTTCATATCTAACCCTTTTTCGAGTAAAAAATCAGACCGTCTGTACAAAACAGGAGATTTGGGACGCATCTTGCCAGATGGCAATCTTGATTTTTTGGGTAGGGCAGATTATCAAATCAAACTACGCGGGTATCGCATCGAGTTAGCAGAAATAGAAACTACGCTGGCACACCACCCTCTCGTTAGGGATGTCGTCGTGGATGTACAGGGAAATACCGAAGCGGATAAAAAATTGATTGCTTATTTTACACTAAATGGCGAAGAAAAACTATCCATTCAACAAATTCGTCGTTTTCTTTTACAAAAATTGCCTGAATACATGGTTCCTGCGGTATTCAAGGAATTAAAAGAAATGCCAATTGCCACCTCTGGTAAAATAGACCGGAAAGCACTACCAACTATTAGCACTGAGCGACCAGATTTAGAACAAGAATTGAAAAGTTCGGAAAACCACGTTCAGGATTGGTTAACACAACTATGGAAGGAGGTTTTAGATATTGAAGAAATAGGCATTGAGGACAAGTTTTTTGAATTGGGAGGAAACTCTCTACAAGCCGGTAGCTTCATCGGAAAAGTACAAGACACCCTCAAAGAAACTGTTTTTGTCGTTTCTCTTTTTGAGTCTCCGACAATTAAGGAATATGCAGAATTTTTAGAAAAAAACTATCCTGAGGGACTACGTCATATTCCACTGACACCGAAATGCAACACAAATCTTATTAAGTCTCCTACCCTTCTACAACCGAGTTATTTAAATCAGCTTTTAGGGGACAAGAAAAAAGATAAGAAAAATCTGCAGGACCAAGATTTTTCTCATTTTAAAAGTTTGATACCTCATTATCTTGCTCCCTCTACTACTGTTGAAAAGAAAAATCCGCCCGCGATTTTTCTTCTTTCTCCTCCGCGTTCGGGGAGTACTTTATTGCGTGTGATGTTGGCTGGGCATCCTGATTTATTTGCAGCTAATGAATTACAATTACTGCACTTTGAAAATCTAAAACAATGGCAACAAGCCTACAGCGGTAAGTTTAGTCTATGGTCAGAAGGTACAATTAAAGCCGTCGCCGAGTTAAAAAATTGTTCTGCTCAGCAAGCCAAAGCTGTTATCAATACTTATGCAGAACAAGGTTTCACAAGCAAAGATTTTTATCGAGAATTACAAATTTTAGCAAAAGATAGAATAATCCTCGACAAGTCGCCGAGTTACGCGACAGATATTGCCGTTCTTCGCAAAGCCGAAAATGATTTTGAAAATGCCATTTTTATTCATTTGACCCGACATCCTTATTCTATGGTGCGTTCTTTTGCGAAAATGCACATGGACCAAGTCATGTTTTTACAGTCTAATGAGTATGATGCCGAACAAATAGGCGAACTCATTTGGCAAGAAAGTCACCAAAATATTGCTACTTTTTTGGAAGGCATTCCCGCTCATCGCCAAGCCAGCCTTCTCTACGAAGATTTGGTCAGTAATCCTGAGCAAGCAATCAGACAAGTCTGTGCTCAGATTGGTCTTTCTTTTCATCCAGATATGCTGCGACCGTACGACAATGCGGAGAAAAAAATGATGGACGGTTTGTACGCCGATTCTAAAGCTATGGGCGACCCTAATTTTGTCAAGTACGGTAAAATCATTGCCAATAAAGCAGAAGAATGGAAAAAAGTGGCAACAGATAATTTTTTGCACCAGCAAACTTGGAAGCTTGCCGAAAAATTAGGCTACAATCAAGGACCTTTCAAAATACCAAAAGTCCAAACGATTAACAATATTGTAGAAAGAGACAATGAACCTTCAGAAAATGGAACATTTAATGACAATACTCTCAATGAGGCAAAGCAAAGTCAAGACTTAGATACCACAACAAATTTACAATTTCAAAAAAATAAAAATACCGAAAACGCTCAAACAGATATCGCTATTATTGGTATGAGCGGACGTTTCCCTGGAGCAGAAAACATACAGACATTTTGGCAAAATCTGGTAGAAGAAAAGGATGTTTCTGTCAGTTTTACGGAAGAAGAACTACGTGCCGATGGTGTAAACGATGAACTTTTAAAAAATCCTAATTACGTCAAAAGAGGGATGCCATTGCAGGATGCAGATAAATTTGACGCTTCCTTTTTTGGCTATTTACCTAAAGAGGCTGCCCTCATTGACCCGCAACATCGTATTTTCTTAGAGTGCGCCTATGCTGCTTTAGAAGACGCAGGCTATTCTTCCGAAAATCATCAAGGCAATATCGGGGTTTTTGGTTCGGTCGCCAAAAATACCTACCTACACAATAACATTCTGAGTCATCCAAATTATTATAATTCTATAGAAAATTTTACACAAGGGATAACTCAAGAAAAAGATTTCACTGCCACTCGTGTAGCTTACAATCTCAACCTCAAAGGTCCTGCCCTTAGTATTCAAACGGCTTGTTCGGGCTCGGGAGTAGCAGTACATTTAGCTTGTCAAAGTTTGTTGACAGGTGATAATGACGCTGTTATTGTTGGTGGTGGACGCATACAACCACCTTTAGCTTCAGGACATCTGCATACTGACGGGCATGCTCTTTCGCCAGACGGTTATTGTCGTCCCTTTGATGCCAGTGCGGACGGAATGGTACGAGGAAATGGTATGGCTTTTTTAGTTTTAAAAAAATTGGATAAAGCGATAGCCGACGGAGATTGTGTACACGCAGTCATCAAAGGGACAGCGATTGGTAATGATGGTTCGGAAAAAATAGGCTTTACAGCTCCAAGCGTACAGGGACAAACGAAGACTATCGTCGCAGCCTATCAAAGAGCTGGTATTGATCCTGAAACAGTATCTTATATCGAGGCACATGGTACGGGTACGTACATCGGTGACCCCATAGAAGTAGCGGGATTGACCCAAGCTTTTGCTCAATTCACGGATAGAAAAGGTTTTTGTGCCATTGGTTCGGTAAAGTCTAATATTGGTCATCTTGATGCAGGTGCTTGCATTGCAGGGATTATAAAGACTGTTTTGGCTTTAAAAAATGAATGTATTCCCAAAACTTTACATTATCGAAAAGCAAATCCACAGATTAATTTTTCAGCGACACCTTTTTATGTCAATGATAGATTAAATGAGTGGAAAAAGGGCAATAGTCCGCGCAGAGCAGGTATCAGTTCCTTTGGCTTGGGGGGAACGAATGCACATATTATTATAGAAGAGGCGCCGACTCCGATAGTTTCACAAACTACTACTCCCTCATCTCAACTAATTTTAGTGTCGGGAAAAAATAAGTCCGCTTTACAGAGAAATGCACTTCGTATAGCTAACTATTTACAACAAAAAAGCCAACAATCCGAAAGTAAAGGACAATTACAGAATATTGCCTACACTTTACAGGCTGGCAGAAATCACTACGCGCACCGCTTATTTGTAATAGCAGAAAATACTGCTCATGCAGCAACAAAATTACAGGCTTTTGACGGTCAAAATTTAAATTCTAAAGTCGTCGAAAAGCAAGTCAAAAAAGTAGCTTTTTTATTCCCTGGTGGTGGTGCACAGTACAGCAATATGGGTTTAGGATTATATCATGCTGAACCTGTTTTCCGACAGGAAATAGACCGTTGTTTGCATATTTTACTTGAAAAACACGAATTAGACTTAAGAACAGTCTTATATCCTGATTTTAAAAATAAAGGAGCAACTAAAACACCTTCTGAACCAATAGTCAATCCACTGCACGGTACTGTTTTGTTGTTTATTACAGAATATGCTACTGCCGTCTTGTGGCAATCTTATGGAATATTGCCAGAGGAAGTTATAGGACACAGTTTGGGCGAATACTTGGCTGCTTGCATTGCAGGCGTTTTCACTTTAGAAGAAGCTCTTTCTATGGTAGTCAAGCGGGGTAAGCTCTTTGCATCCTTGCCCAAAGGTGCCATGTTGAGTATTCCTCTATCCCCACAAACCATAAAACCTTATTTAAATGAAAATTTGAGTTTTGCCGCAATTAATAAGCCCAATCAATGTACAATTTCAGGTTCTATTGCTGCAATAAAAGCACTCAAGGAAGTTCTAAATAAAGAAGAAATTCATTCGACATTCTTGCATATTGATGTTGCGGCACACTCCGTCGAAGTAGAGCCAATAATGGATGAATTTGCTGATTTTTTAAAAAATATAGACTATCGCTTACCACAGATTTCTGTGATTTCGAACCTGACAGGAAAAACCGTCCGTCCAGACTACATCGCCTCACCACAATATTGGGTTAATCACCTGCGAGGAACAGTTCTTTTTGCAGAAGGAATAGAAATTTTACTCAAGAAGAAAAACCGTGTTCTACTGGAGGTAGGTCCTGGACAAACCCTAAGTACATTAACTCGTCAGCATCCGTCGCGGCAGGCTTCGACACTTATTTTAGCTTCTTTGCGGCATCCGCAAGAAGTCACTGCTGATAGCAGTTTTTTCCAAAAAACTGTTGGTCAGTTGTGGTTGGAGGGAGTCTCTTTTGATTGGAATAAAGCGGCGACGGGAAAAAATTTGAGAAGAGTTTCTTTACCTACTTATGCATTTGAAAAACAAACGCATTGGATAAAGCCAAAAGCAAATAATTCATCTCTTATGAGCCCTGCAAAAGATTTTGCGAATACACATCAGATAAATATGAAGCCTACTTCACCTACAAATACAAATGTTCCTCCTTTAGGGAAAACATATATAAAAAATAGCACTACGCAAGTTAAAGAGGATTTAAGAAAAATATTCAAAGACTTAAGCGGGCTGTCAATTGCAGCATCTGATGAGCAGTTTACCTTCTTAGAATTGGGTTTTGACTCTCTACTTTTGACGCAGGCGGTCGGAAAAATCAAACAGAAATTTAAAGTAGAATTGAGTTTCCGTCGTCTTTTTGAAGATGCACCTTGTTTTGCGGATTTGACAACTTTAGTAGAAGGACTTTTACCCGAAAGCTATAAAATCGAATATCAAGGCGAGTCCGTAGAAGATACAGTTTTACAAAATCAGAGTACCGCTAATTTACAAAATAATCCGTCTGTTCTTACTCATGGACAAACAAAGACAGACTTTGTTTTGCAGGATTTAAAGCAGATTTTTACAGATTTAAGCGGACTGACATTACAACAATCCGATGAGCAATTTAGCTTTTTAGAATTAGGTTTTGATTCTCTGCTTTTGACGCAGGCGGTCGGAAAAATTCAACAGAAGTTTAATGTAAAACTAAGTTTTCGTAGCTTATTAGAGTCAGCACCAGATTTACCTGCTCTGACGGATTTTATTGCTGCGCAAATTGATGATACTTATTATTCTGATAAAATCTCTCCGCTTCCAACCCAGCAGATACCACAGTCGCAGCCTATTTATGAAAAGGCGGCTTTGCCTAATTTCCCAAGCAATCAGACTGTCAATAATGAGTCTGTCGAAAGAATTATTCAGCAACAACTGCACTTAATGGAGCAGCAATTGCTTCTTTTGCAAAATAACGGTAGCTCACCGCAAAAATTAGCGAATAAAAAACATAATCCTCCAGCAGTAGAGGCAAAAAAGGGGCAAACTGTTTTAAAAAATAGCAGTCCATCGCAACAAGTATCTAAAGGTGCAAAGCATAATCATTGGAAACCAATCGACAAAGCAAGGAGAAAAAACGGTAAAGCAATAATTAGCGAAAGGCAAAAGAAATATCTCAAACAACTCATTGAGCGTTATACTACTAAAACAAAGGGTTCTCAAATGCTAACGCAAGCGCAAAGAACTCATTTGGCAGACCCCCGTTCGGTTTCAGGTTTTAATAAGTTGTGGAAGGACATGGTCTATCAGATTGCTGCCGTCCGTAGTAAAGGTTCAAAAATTTGGGATGTTGACGGCAACGAATACATCGATTATCGAAACTCTTTTGGAATTGCTTTATTTGGTCACACACCTGATTTTATTCAAAAAGCCGTACAAGAGCAATTAGAAAAAGGCATTGAGCTGGGGGTTCTGACACCTTTGGCAATGAAAACGGCTCAATTGCTCTGTGAGTTATCAGGTTCAGAACGTGTTACTTTTGTCAATACTGGTTCAGAGTCTCTATCCGCTGCGGTTCGTGCAGCGCGTACGGTCACTATGAAAGATAAAATTGCCTATTTTACGGGAGATTATCATGGTATAGCGGATGAAATGTTGGCTAGAAATGTACAGAGCAATGGTCAAAACATATCTCGTCCTGTAGCACCTGGTATTCCTCAGTTTTTAGTAGAAAATGTCATCGTTTTAGACTACAATGACCCTGAGGTATTAGATAAAATTACTACACATGCCCACGAATTAGCAGCGGTACTGATTGAGCCTATACAACCTAATAATCCTATTCACCAACCGCATGATTTATTAAAGGCAATCAGAAAATTAACGACAGAACAGGATATTGCACTAATCTTTGATGAGATGATAACGGGATTTAGAGTCGGTCTGAGAGGTGCGCAAGGTTGGTATGATATTGAGGCAGATATTGTTTGCTATGGAAAGATAATTTCGGGGGGATTGCCAATGGCCGCTGTCGCGGGAAAAGCAAAGTATTTAGATGTTTTCGACGGGGGAATGTGGCAATTTGGAGATGATTCTGTGCCAGAAGTTGGGGTCACTTTTTTCGGAGGCACTTTTGTGCGTCATCCTTTGAGTTTGGCGACAGCTTATGCAGCTTTGAGCGAAATAAAGCGACAAGGTCAACCTATGTACGACGCTTTAAATGCTAAAACAGCTCGATTTGCAGAGCGCATTAGAGATTTATTTGTTGCCGCAAAAGTACCGATGAAAGTACTTTCGACGGCTTCCATTATTGCTTTCAAACCGACTGACAATAATCCATTTACAAAGTTGTTTTTCTACTATTTACAACTCAACGGCATACATATTGCGGAAAAAGCGGCGCTGTTATCTGTAGCACATACGCAAGAAGATTTGGACTTTACTTATAGTATGATTGAAGATACTATCCGGTCTATGCAGACTGCTGATTTCTTTCCGATTACGCTTAGAGAGGTAGCGGATGAAAGTCAAATAATCTACCCGCCACTCTCGAATAGCTTGTCTTTGTCTGAGCAAATGCTCGAAAAAAAAAACATCCCACTAACGGAAGGGCAAAAGGAAATATGGATTGAGCAACAAATTAATGATGCGGCAGCCGCAGCTTATAATCTTTCAAGTGACTTTGTTTTATCTGGAAAGTTAAATGTGGAAGCTTTAGAAATTGCCTTAGACCAACTCGTGCAAAGACACGAAGCTCTAAGGACGGTATTCAATAAAGATACCGCAACACAACAGGTTTTTCCTGAGTTAGAATTGAAGTTAATTTTTCATGACTTCTCAAAATTACCAGAAAGTCAGAAAAAGGAAAGTCTTAAAAAACTAAAGTCTGAGGAAGTAGAAATTCCTTTGGATTTATTTGGAGGACCGCTTTGTAGATTCGTGTTGGTCTGTATAAATGAAGTGAAATACCACCTGTTGATGACTGTTCATCACGGGATTGCGGATGGTTGGTCTTGTGGTATTTTGGCGCATGATTTGGCGGCTTTATACACCGCTGTCTGTCAAGGTAGAAAGGCAGATTTACCAGTAGCAAAACAAATCAGTGCTTATGCTATCGAACAGGCTAAACACCTACAGACTGAGTCTGCAAAAGAGACTGAAAACTACTGGATAAATGAGTTTAAGGGAGAAATTCCTGTTTTAGATTTACCTACTGATTGGGCGCGTCCGAGAATAAAAACTTACGCTTGTGACTTAGAAAAAATCAGCCTCGGAGAGGATTTATATCGAGATTTGAAACAAACTGCAGCAGCTAATGGTACGACTTTCTTTTTCCTAATGTACACTGCTTTTCATACTTATTTGCACCGTTTGACGGGTCAAGAAGATTTAGTTTTGGGTTTAGTTGCAGCGGGGCAGACTATTTCCGAAAATCAAAATTTAGTTACTCATGGGGTTAATTTACTTCCGGTGAGAGTTTCGGCGGAGAAAAACACGCCATTTTCTCAACATTTAAAAAATGTGAGAGGGAAGATATTAGATGCTTTTGAGTATCAAAATTACACTTTGGGTTCTTTAGTGAAAAAATTGGAGTTGGTGCGCGATGCCAGTCGTCAACCGTTGATTTCTGTTTTATTCAACATGGATGCGGAGGGCAAGGCTTTACAATTTGCCGATTTGGAAGTGGTCGTACAGCCAATTCCACGTCATTATGAGACTTTTGATATGTTTATCAATGTTAAACCTATTGGCGATAATTGTGAATTTGAGTTAATTTATAATACAGATTTATTTGCGCAGCAGACCATAAAAAATCGTTTAGCAGAATTTAGAACATTATTACAGAGTATCGTCTCCTCTCCTTCTGAGCTAATTGGAAAATTGGGCATACTACCCGATACAGAAAAACACATTCTACTAAATGAATGGAATGATACTTTTGCAGACTTTCCCGATAATGTTTCTCTGCATCATTTGATTGAACAACAAACAGAACGCACGCCAGATAGTATTGCTGTAGAGTATAAAAATAAAAAATTAAGCTACCGTCAACTCAATAATTCGGTTAATAATTTAGCGCATTATCTTTTGACACAGCAAGTGAAAAAAGGTGATTTTGTGGGCGTATTTACGGAACGGTCAGCAGATTTGATTATCGAACTTTTGGCGGTGATGAAAGTCGGTGGCATTTACGTTCCTTTAGACCCTTCTAATCCACAAGACCGTCTAAAAACAATCATTGAAGACGCTCAAGCGGGTGTGATTATCTCTGATAGTAAAATGTTAAATCGTTTGCCACATACTGATGCACGAATCATTTTATACGACCAGATTCAACCTGAATTAGAGCAACAATCAAGCAAGAATCCTATTTGTGACGTCTTAGCCAACGACTTAGTTTACGTTATCTATACTTCGGGTTCGACGGGTAAGCCCAAAGGTGTTGTCATTCCTCATTATGCGGTCATTGACCACCATTTTGCTATGGCAGAGCGAATAGGAATTAGCAATAAAGACACTTTTTTCAGCGTAGCTACGGTATCTTTTGACCCTTCGGTAATGGATTTCTTTTTGCCCTTGATGTTGGGAGCAAAAGTAATAATCGCCGAACAAGAAGCCGTAACGGATGCATTTTTGTTAAAAAAACGCCTTGAAGATTGTCAACCTACCTTGATGCAAGCAACGCCAGCGACTTGGCGTATGCTATTGACTACAGCCTGGCAAGCTAAGCCTAATTTGAAAATATTGACAGGCGGAGAAGGGCTTTCAGAAGACTTAGCAAGTGCGCTTTTATCACGCAGTGAAGCTGTTTGGAATATTTATGGGCCAACCGAAACAACTATCTGGAGTACTGCCAAAAAAGTAAGTGCACAGCATCCTTACCATACGGATTATGAAGCGGTCGGCCGACCTCTAAATAATGTTAAGATATACATTTTGGATGAATATCTGCAGCCCGTACCGATAGGTTTTGCAGGAGAAGTATATGTTGGGGGCGTTGGTGTGGCACCAGGCGGTTACTTTAAGAGAGATGAGTTAAGCCAAGAAAAATTTATTCCTTTTCCCGAGCATTTGCGGTCTGACCATGTAAAAAATCACCCTTTGCATAGTAGTAATTTATACCGTACTGGAGATATTGCTCGCTACCTGCCAACAGGTGATTTAGAGTATTTACGTCGGTCAGACGGACAAGTAAAAATCAGAGGTTTTCGGATTGAATTGGGGGAAATAGAGTCGGCCGTTTCTCAATTATCAAGTATAGCGCAGGCGGTAGTCATAGTCCGCGAAGACCAGAAAAATAACAAAACTTTGGCGGCTTATGTGATATTAAACAAAGGATATTTGTTGGATACCGTAAGCCTAAAAAAACAGTTGTCTATTCGCTTACCCGAATATATGATACCGACAAGCTTTACGGAAATGCAATCGTTTCCCTTGACAGCTACGCTAAAAATCAACAGAAGTCAACTCCCCACGCCTGATTTTTCAGTTGTGAATACTGCAGTAGAGTACCTTGCACCAAGTACACCACTGGAAATGGAAATAACAGAAATTTGGTGCGAGGTACTTAACTTAACACGTATCGGAGTGCATGACAGTTTCTTTGACCTTGGCGGTCATTCTCTGCTCGCAGTTAGTTTAATGAGTCGCATCGAGAAAAAAATCGGAAAAAGATTACCTCTGTCAGTTTTATTAGAAAATGCAACTATCCACAGTTTGTCTAACTTATTAGAAGATGAAAAGAAAACTAAGCAAACGTGGAATTCATTAGTACCTGTTCGTTCTACGGGAACAAAAGAACCAATTTATATCGTACATGGAGCAGGTTTGCACGTCATGCTGTTTCGGACACTTGCCGAGCATATTGGAGATGACCGCCCAGTATATGCCTTACAAGCACAAGGTCTAAGTGGGGAGGCCGAACCATTAGAACGTATTGAAGCAATTGCGGCGCATTACGTGTCTCAGCTTTTGGAACATAATCCTACTGGTCCTTATGCTCTTGGTGGTTATTCTTTTGGAGGAATAATTGCTTTTGAAATGGCAAAACAACTACAAGCACAAGGCAAAACGGTTGCGTTTTTAGGACTTTTTGATACGCTGCTACATCATTCTCTACTGGTTGAAAGCAATAAAAAAAGTATAGTAAAGAAATTAGTTCGCAGCTTTAAAAAGTGTTCTTGGGAAATGCTTAATTTTTTAAAATCTCCCGTCAAAAATTACCACTATCGACTTTTTTCTGTAAAACGTCATTTTAATCGTCTCCAATATAATTTAGGCTTACAAAGTAAAAAGGAAGATACATTTGCAAGTAAAGTTGACAAAGCGAATTATACTGCTTTTTCCAATTACAAGATTTCTCCTTATTCTGGTACTATTCACCTATTTAGAGCGAAGGAAAAGCGTTTTTACTTAGATGATTTTGAGTATTTAGGTTGGCAGCCTTATGCCAATGAAGTCATCATTCAAGAGGTAGAGGGCGACCACATTAATCTATTTGATAATGAAAATGGAAAAAAATTCGCGATAAAATTGCGGGAGTATTTGGACAAGCTCTAAAATAAGGTCTTATTAAAACACGTAATACCTCACAACTTGAGTCGTGCTATAACAAGACCGTTGAACTAGACTTTTCTGAGCAGACTCAGCATTCCTAAACAATATATTTGCATGTCCGTTTTTTACAATGTTTATTACTACTATTCGGACAACTTTGTATCTTTACAATCATGAGTGCATGACACTATTTATCTGGGCATTTTGAGAGGATGTTTTTCCATTATTTTCCTCTTAAAAATAGTTCTCCCGACTTCTCAGTACGGGACAGGCTGTGATGCAGACTATACAACGATTTTTAAAAGAAAACTAATGAAAAAATCTCTCTTTGTAACGACAAAACAATAAGTCCGTCATCTGGACAGGTCAAATTTTCCTCATTTTT
>CAZQTE010000130.1:8524-12872 GCA_964595615.1 uncultured Saprospiraceae bacterium | reverse complement strand
AGTAGAAGACTTAGGTTATATATACGCCGAAAAAACTATCGGTAATTCTAAAAATGTTTTCATTGGTGGATTTAAAGGAAAAGCAGCAGCAGATAGAGCCGTAGCAATAGCAAAAGACCGTGGTTACATTGATGCCGCAGCGACCAATTTGAGCGCAGCAGAGTCTGAGACCGTTACGGTTATTCAGCTCGGCATGCGTGATGCGCGCAACACAATTGACTGGAAAGTATTCTCTTCCGCAGGACGTATTTTTGCCTTGCAAAATGGCAATCAGATAAAAGTTTTAGCAGGATTATATCCAAATGCAGCAGCGGCAAAAGCCATTCTACCCACTATCCAACGCAAAGGATTTAGCGATGCATTTGTGAAAAATGTCCAGAAATCATTGGTACACGAAGTGACTTCTTTTGAGACGGGCAGCGTAGATTTAGTCGCAGTCATGCCCTCATTGCCAAAGAATACGCCAACACCTGCGACGCAAGAACCACCAGTAATTGAAACCGCAAAGGGACAAACGACCAAAAATGATACAGGAAAAGAAAAAAGAAAAGCACCTACTTCTTTTAATGCAGAGACAAGAAAAGTAGAAGTTCCTTCTGGGACAGCTGTAAAGTCAATTCCTGAACCAGCACCAACACCGCCAGTAAAGACAAAGACTAAAACGCCTACACCTGCTGTGCCTTTAATCGCACAAAGACCTGCCATTCGTTCGAAGGTTAAACGTACATCTGTTTTACGTTTACAAGAGATTCTGAAAGCAGAAGGCACTTATACGAGTAGCTTAGACGGCTATTATGGTAAAGGAACAAAAGCAGCTTTTGATGAGATGTGGGCAAACAACCGCCAAGTAAAGAAATACCGTGCTTTATCAGAATTCAATAGCCAAAATTCATCCACCGCAAAACCGGGAAGTTTACAATACTCCATTGACGGCTTGTGGAATGACCCGAACAATGCGATTTTAACATTGGAGCGTTCTAATTCTCCAACGGCGAAAGCTTACCGCGCATACTGGCTATACGAAAATAGCGACAATGCCGAGAAGATTGACGAATTAATGAACGAAGCTATCAAAGGCGCATTTGTAGGAAAGAATATCAGAAATGCTCCAAAATTTGATTACACAGCAAGTTATTCGTACCGCAATTTCAAACAATTGCTACAACACTTAAGCTATGTGCAAAGTGTAGATAGCGAGCGCGTTTCCGTTCCTTGTTGGATGTTTGAACGCTACCAAGGCGAGGCTTTACAAGTATTTGGAACGGCGGCTGACGCAGGCAATATCGCATTGCAAGACTGTGGCGGTTTCGTCAATTGGGAAGAAATTCAAGTATTGAATACTATCGCCATGGACATCAGCGCAGGTAGCAAATTGGATGCAGAAAAAGAAGCAGAATACCGCGCGCGTTCCATTCGTTTGTTTTTAGCACCTGTTGCGCCTTCTGCGGCGGACCGCGATGCTTTGACTAATTGGCAAACTTCTCTATTGAAAAATGTAGAAGGCTGGGGCGCACGAGATGCAACATTAAGCGAAATCGCAACAGCATTCAGATTGAATTTTTATCAGTCTAATGTTTTATTGGAAGATTACTTCGCGGGTAAAGGTTATAATGCAGCGGATGCCAAAGGATTAGCTTTGGCTGTTTTGCAATCTGTGCTTGGGGATAAGGTGGATAAGTTTATGTAGGAAATTTCATCTCTCTCAAAATGAAAGCCCTGATAAGTCGTGTGATTTATCAGGGCTTTTGTTTTTTGAATTTATTCTTTGTTACCACCGAATTTATAGACTAAACCTAAGTTGATGCCTGTCACGCCGACTTTGTATTTTACGAGGGGACCATTAAAAGAACCGACTTCAGCTTTATTCATATATATGACAGTAAGTGGAGTTGTTAGCTTCAAGTCCCAATTCTTTCCAGGATGAAAACAAAAGCCTAAATCAAGATTTGAAAAAAATCTTCTTCTACCATAAATGCCACCAAATAAGTTTTCTAAAAGCAGTATGTGATTAGTTAGCCCTAAAGTTAAATCTGTCTTTTTTATAAAAGATTTATAATTGGCTACTATTTTGAACGTTAAATAAGGAAGATAGTCTTCAGCTGTTTCAGAATAGAGAAAATAGTAGTGAGAATAACCTATACCATAGTCTAAATAGAACTTCTTTACAAGGTCATGCGAGTAATAAAAATTACCTGACAGAACAGAACCAGCTCCAAAAAAACGGTCTGGGCGTTGCTCATTACTAAAAAGTGTCGTTACTAAATCTGCCGCGAACACACCTGCATTGGCTTCTATTTTAAAGTTGTCTTGTGCGATAATTTGGCTAACTGAGAAAACCAAGAATAAAATTAACAATTTTTTCATAAGTAAAATTAAAGGAAGAAGGAGTAATGAACCATTTATAAATCATTACTCCTTCCTATTGTTTTAATTACATTTAACTATCTAAAGATTAAGGTCAAATTCAAGAAATAATCCGTCCATTTCTGCATGAGTAGTCTTAGTAACAGCTCTTGTCCAGAGAAAAGGAGGTATAGGTCCACTTAAATTATCTGCAATTAGTTCTTTTCTTTCAATTTGCTTCACATTTGTTTCAATTGTATTTCCAACTGTCCAGACATCAAAATTGCTACCAAGAAAGTGTTCTAGACGAAAATTGTTCCATGTAATTGTTGTTTTGAATTTGTACCAAATACAAAGACTATTTCTTTTCTTTGCTTCTACTCTTGAATATCTAAAACCTTGTTGAATTCCACTATTGAAATTTTGCTTAAAAGCTTCCATACGATATTTTATTTTTCGCTGTTTTCTACACTTACTTTCACCATTACTAAGTTCTGCTTTTAAGGGCTCATTCCAACCTGCTTTTTGTACAACATCAACATTTTCAACAACAGTTTCCAATCTAAATCTTGAAGCCAATAAGTCTTCCGATTTTTGCACAGCCTTCAACTGCTCATAATCCTCAGAATAAGCACGTGCATCATCCAAGAAAAGAGAATACTCTTCCCCAACTTTAACAATTCGATGCGGGTTAAGAAGGGCAAAGGCAGAATGAAGAGACTCTCCTAACTCAATAACTTCTTTCTCCCCATTTTCCATTTTTTTAATCGAAAAATAATCAGAACGCTCTGCAATAAAAGCTTCAAATTCTTCTTCCGTTTCAATTTTGTCCATACCTGTATAGGAATCATCCAAGTATTTTTCCAGAGTTTGATAAGGAAGTTTTGTTAGCAGTTCACTTTTCTCCTCCTCTTCCAAATTATCAAAAGAAGTAAGAAAATTGTAGAACTCATCTTCATTCTCAAATGAGGCGTATTCTGAATTAAAATTGCTCACTTTTTCAGTAAGCTCATTCAAGGAAAGAAGAGAATTATTTTCTACAACTACATTTTGTGGTGTAATATTTTGAGGTGTTACTGTTTTAATGTCTTTTGAACAAGATATAACGGAAATCACCGCTATAAATGCAAGAAAACAAATAATTGAAATCTTTTTCATAAGTTTGTACTATTAATGTATTAACATGGAAGAGCACTACTACAAAGCCGACCAAAGCGGTAGTAGTGTCTCTTTTTTACAGGAAAAATAAAGTGCTATTTGAATATTGAAAGCAAGGATGTAAATATTCTGTGTCAGAATGAGAAAAATCAATCATTAGATTACAGAGTGTTCGTAATACGAAAGTTCCTTTTCAATAAAATAGAATTGCCATTTTTCTTAGAAGCAAAGATAGAGTGTAAAAATGTCTTATTTTCGGACAAAACCAGACAAAATCGGACATCCTGTAAGTTATGCAGTTGGAGGTTGTCCAAATTCAGCATAAATTAATTTTACATCTTTAGGTTTGAGAAGAGAATAAGCAGGTATTGATAAATTTGCTTTTTTAATCCATCTGCGTAGAGTACGTGGTTCAATACCATATTCGGCGGCTAACTCGTAGCGGGTTTTTACTGCGTTTTTCATAATTAAGTGATAGGGTGATTTAATAGAGTTCTAACAAAACAAAGGTAATTTTTTTATTATATTTTTCGAAAAAAGAAATGTTAAATTAAAAAAACATAAGTGGTTGATTATTAGATGATTATGACATAAAAAGTGTGATGCAATTTATTTGTTAAGTTGCTTGTTTTTTAACATGTTTACTTGCTGTGAAACTCTTTTCTCTCAAAAATTGTATCTTTACCACACAAACAAAGAAAAATGAATCAGAATCGAATTATTAGCAGCATTATAATTATTCGCAATTGCACGTGCAATCTGTGAGGCTGCTTCATTTTTTCTTAAATAAAAAGCCCTGACAGGTCACACGACTTGTCAGGGCTTTTTTTTTGGTATATTTGCGCGC
>CAZQTE010000130.1:0-8424 GCA_964595615.1 uncultured Saprospiraceae bacterium | reverse complement strand
CAGTTCATATTTCATACTTCATATTTCATATTTAGTAAAAAATGTATAAAGAATACAAAGGGTTAAATCTCCCTCAAATCGACAAAGACATCCTGAAATTTTGGGAAGAAAACGAAGTCTTCAAGAAGAGTATCGAAGACCGCCCAGAAGACAATACCTATGTTTTTTATGAAGGACCTCCTTCAGCGAATGGAAAACCGGGTATTCACCACGTGATGGCACGTACGGTGAAAGATATGTTTTGTCGTTTTCACACGATGAAAGGAAAACGCGTGGAGCGTAAAGCAGGTTGGGATACGCACGGATTGCCGATTGAGTTGGCAGTAGAGAAAGAATTGGGTATCACCAAAGAGGACATCGGGACGGAGAAAATATCTGTGGACGAGTACAACAGAAAGTGTAAGGAAACCGTGATGCGCTACAAAGATATGTGGGATGATTTGACGCGCAAAATGGGCTATTGGGTGGATATGGACGCACCTTATGTCACTTTCGAAAATGAATATATCGAGTCTGTTTGGTGGTTGTTGAAGCGTTTGTACGACAAAGATTTGATGTACAAAGGTTATACTGTACAACCCTTTTCGCCAGCAGCAGGAACAGGTTTGAGTTCTGCGGAGGTGAATATGCCTGGTACTTATAAAGACGTAAAAGATACTTCTGCGGTAGCGATGTTTAAAGTCATCCGTGGAGAGAAAGCAGATTTTCTTTTTGAGTCAGACGACGAAGATGTCCGCATCATCGCTTGGACGACAACGCCTTGGACTTTGCCTTCTAATACAGCATTGACCGTAGGTCCAAAAATCAAATACGTTAAAATAAAAACCAATAACCCTTACACACACGCACCCGTGAGTGTGGTCATGGCAGAGGCTTTGGTTGGCAAATGGTTTGGAGCTAAAAATCAGCCAGAAGTATTAGAGCAAAGTGAAACTTTCACAGGCGAACAATTGACAGATATCCGCTACGAGCAGTTGTTGGACTTTGGTAATCCAATTGAGCCAGTAGGTGAAGGAACAGATGCTTTCCGAGTTATCGCGGCAAATTTCGTGACGACTTCTGACGGTACAGGTATCGTTCACACCGCGCCTTCTTTTGGTGCGGATGACCGTATGGCAGGTGCTGCAAACGGTATCGGTGCATTGACGCTGGTAGACAAGCAAGGAAAATTCATTGACAATGCAGGTCCATTTTCTGGTCGCTATGTCAAAAACTATAAAGAAGACCCAGACTACGTTTCAGTTGACATCGACATCTCGGTGCATTTGAAAATCGAAGGAAAGGCATTCAACGTAAACAAATACACACACTCTTATCCACACTGTTGGCGGACGCATAAGCCGCTATTGTATTACCCATTGGACTCTTGGTTTATCAAGGCAAGTTCGATGCGCGACCGTATGTCTGAGTTGAACAAAGAAATCAACTGGAAACCTGCCAGCACAGGAGAAGGTCGTTTTGGGAAATGGCTCGAAAACTTGAATGATTGGAACCTTTCGCGTTCTCGTTATTGGGGTATTCCATTACCAATCTGGCGGACAGAAGACGGCGAGCAAGAGAAGTGTATCGGCTCTATGGAAGAGTTGCAAAACGAAATCGACGCGGCAAATGTAGCTTTAGGATTAGAGCAAACTATGCCAAAAGATTTGCACCGTCCATACATCGACGATGTAATATTGGTGAGTGCAGACGGACAAAAAATGGTGCGTGAGTTAGACTTGATTGACGTATGGTTTGATAGTGGTTCAATGCCTTATGCGCAGTGGCATTATCCGTTTGAGAATAAAGAAAAATTTGAGCGTAATTTCCCTGCAGATTTCATCGCGGAGGGAGTTGACCAGACGCGTGGTTGGTTTTATACTTTGCACGCGATTGCGACAATGGCATTTGATAAAGTTGCCTATAAAAATGTCGTGTCAAATGGTTTAGTACAAGACAAGGACGGAAAGAAAATGTCTAAGAGTTTAGGCAATGCAGTCGAGCCATTTGAGACATTGGAAAAATACGGTGCAGATGCTTCGCGTTGGTACATGATGTCCAATTCTCAACCTTGGGACAACTTAAAATTTGACATTGAAGGTTTGGACGAAGTACGTCGTAAATTCTTCGGAACGCTATACAATACCTACTCTTTCTTCGCTTTATACGCGAATATAGACGGGTTTAAATATGCAGAAAAGAATGTGCCTTTAGAGGACAGACCAGAGATTGACCGTTGGGTTATCTCTCTTTTGAATTCTTTAATCAAGGACGTCAATGCAGATTATGCAGATTACGAACCGACCAATGCGGCGCGTAAAATCCAAGAATTTGTACTCGACAATTTGAGTAACTGGTACGTGCGTCTATGTCGTCGTCGTTTCTGGAAATCAGACGACCCACAAGACAAATTAGCAGCCTACCAGACGCTATACACTTGTCTGGAAGCCGTCTCGAAATTGATTGCGCCGATTGCGCCATTCTTTGGAGATTGGTTGTACAAAAATCTTAATGAGGCGACCAAGCAAGAGAAGCATATCTCTGTTCACTTGGCGAGTTTCCCACGGATTTCGCATCAGTCAATTGACAAGGATTTGGAAGTGCGAATGAGCTATGCACAGCGGATTTCTTCTTTGGTTTTACGTCTGCGTAAGAAAGAAGATTTGCGTGTACGTCAGCCATTGCAAAAAATCATGTTACCGATATTGGATGAAAGTTTCCGTACGCAGGTAGAAGGTGTAAAAGATTTGATTTTGGCGGAAGTCAATGTCAAAGAAATCGAATACCTCGGCGCGGACAGCAATGTCATCAGCAAGAAAATCAAGCCGAATTTCAAGACCCTCGGTCGCCGCTTAGGTAAGCATATGAAAGCCGCATCACAAGCTATCGGTGCTTTCACCGCAGCAGATATCGCCGCTTTAGAGGCATCTGGAAAATACACGCTCAATGTTGGCGATGATAGTTTCGATTTGACTTTAGAAGACTTCGAAATCAGTGCAGAGGACATCCCAGGTTTGTTAGTTGCCAATGACGGCGCCTTAACGGTTGCTTTGGATATTGAATTGACGGAAGACCTCATCGCCGAAGGTATGGCGCGTGAGTTGGTTAATCGTATTCAGAATATCCGTAAGGACAAGGATTTTAATGTAACGGATAGAATCTCTGTTATTCTTCAGAAGGATGCGGCGGTTGAGAAGGCTGTGGCGGATTTTGGGGCGTATATTAAGAGTGAGGTTTTGGCGGATGCGCTTGTGCTTAGTGATGTTGTTAGTGGGGAGGAGATTGAGTTGCCGGGGGAGGTGACGTTGATGATTGATGTAGTACAAATGGATGAGCGAAAAAAAAAAGCGTAATGGATACACCAAAGCCAAAGCCCAAAGCAGAAGTAAAGGTAAATCGAGTAAGAATAAGTAACTTTCGGTCTTTAAAACAAGTTGAAGTTTCTCTTGGAGAAGTAACTTTACTTTTAGGATTGAACAATGCAGGTAAGTCTTCTTTTCTGAAAGCCTTGACTATTGCGCTTAATTCTGACAGAAAGTTTATATCAAAATCAGACCTTTTTATTGATTCTAAAGGAGCTTATCCTTCTGAGGCAATAATCACTATTGATGTAGAGATAACACCAACTTCTAATGAAGTTTCTTTCCCAGATGTATGGGGACAAGAATTTGGAGATAATGTTCAGTTCACAAAGGCTGGGAATGAATTTTTTGCTTATAGGACAGTAATCGACTTTTCTCTCAATCAAGTTGATGCAATAATAAATAAATTTATTATTAAGGATTGGGATTCTAATAGTGCAGATGAAAATCAGGATGTTACTGCTAATTTATCAAAATTACCTTTATTTTTCATTGATGCACAAAGAGACCTTCAAGAAGACTTGAAATATGCACAATCGTATTTTGGAAAATTAGCATCTCAAATTGAATATAGCGAGTCTCAAAAGAAAGAGTTAGAAAAGACGTTAAGTGCTTTAAATGAAAAATCTATTAATGGTAGTGGAGTTTTAAAACATTTGAAAATTTCTTTAGATGAATTAAATCGTACTGTTTCGAGTAAGGGCGGGGGAGTTGAAATAACTCCTTTCCCTAAGAAAATTCGAGACTTACACAAAGGACTGAAGGTGAATTTTCAAGACGGAGAGTCTGAAACTTTCAGTTTGGAATATCATGGTATGGGAACAAGGAGTTGGGCTTCTCTATTAGGATATAAAGCTTATGTAAATTGGATGCAAAAGAAAGCAATTGATGACAAAGATTTGTTACATCCAATTTTGGCATTAGAAGAACCAGAAGCACATCTTCATCCTAATGCTCAACGACAGGTTTATTCTCAATTAAAACAGATAACAGGACAGAAAATAATTAGTACACATTCTCCATATATTGCTCCTTTGGCAAAATTGAGCGAGTTACGAGTTTTTTATAAAGAGAAAGACTCAACACAGGTATCGGATTTAAATAATATCTTAAAACAATTTAAACCGAAGCAAATAACAAATATAGAAACACAAATAGTAAGACAAAGAGGAGAATTATTTTTCTCTAAGCTTGTTGTATTATTTGAAGGTTTGACAGAGAAAGCTGCATTACCTATTTTTGCAAAAGAATATTGGGAATGTGAAGCATTTGAAAAAGGTATATCAATGATTTATTGCGCAGGAGGGCATTATAAACTATATTTAAAAATTTTAGAAGAGCTTAGAATTCCATGGATTGTTTTTAGTGATTATGATAATCCTACTGTTCAATCTGCTGTTGTAAGTGCAAGTAAGACAGTTGGTATAGATAATCCTGCGAATAGTGAGAAGTTTATACTTCTAAATGAATCTATAGAAGAATACATCGTAAGTCAAAAATATAGATTGTCGATTGAAGATGCGTATTTTGAAATGAAAGGACCTCAATATGCACAACATGAACTTACTAAGGAAAAAGAAAGAGTTAAAGAATTATCTGATGACGAATTTAAGAAAGACAAGGCAGTAATGAGTTGGAAAGCGAAGATAGCAGCAATTTGGGCTACTTCAATTGTTCAAAGTAAAGACTCAGAAAAACGCATGCCTGAAAAAATTAAACTTTTGTTTGACACAATTGATAAATTGTTGTAAAATCTTTAAGTATGACAAAATTAACTTTATCTCCAGAGCAGGAGGCTATTGTAAATCAATGGACAAGAGATGGCGAACCGATGTTGGTTGAAGCATCAGCAGGCAGTGGTAAAACACGCGTTCTGACAGAATCTGTCCGTCGTATTATAGAAGACTCTCCTAACGAAAGATTTAAAGTTTTATGCCTTACTTTTACAATAAAGTCAGCAGATGAAATGAAAGAAAGGCTTTCTGATTTGAAAAATCTGAAAGATAGAGTCTTTATAGGAACAATTCACGATTTTGCTCTTAACATACTTCGGTCAAGAAGACACGAGTTAGGAATAGATGAAATGCCGCAAATAATTGATAGAGAAGCGGATAGAAGAGAGTTACTTGCGGAAGTAATATCTGAAAATCCGCTTCTCGCAAGGCATTATAATCAATTGCCAAATAATCCTGATATCAACGATTTAAAAAAGCATCAACGGAATTTAATAGAGAAATCTCTCAAATTTATTAGTCGAAAAAAGCAAGAATTAGTTTGGTTAGGAGATAGCACAGGTGATGTGGATATCAAAGAATGGACTCCAGGAAGAGTTGGTCTTTATCAAGATTATAATACTCTTCTTTTTAATCAAAATTTGATTGATTATGATGATATTTTACTCTTAGCATGGAGAATTCTTAACGAGAGAGTTGGAGTTGCAAAACTATACCAAAGAATGTACAAACACGTTTTGGTTGATGAAGCACAAGATTTGAGTTTTGCACAGTATGAATTAGTTAAATCGCTATGTGGAGATAAAATAAAAAGTGTGATGCTTGTTGGAGATGCTAATCAGGCTATTCATGGCTATGCTGGAGCAAATAGCAAATATATGCAACTTGATTTCCCAAAAGATTTTTCATTATCAGAAAGTCAAAAAAAGAAAATAAATTTCAATTATCGTTCCTCTAAAGCTATTGTTAGTTTAGCAGAGAAATTGAGTAATACAAAGCAAAATCGCCAAGAAAGTTTCTACGAAGGTAATGTGAATTTCTTTTCATTTGAAAATGAAAATGCAGAAGCGGTATGGGTAATTGATAAAATTAAGGAACTTCTCAAAGAAACATCTGACAAATACGATGGAGAATTGACTTTAAATAAGATTGCTGTTTTAGGTAGAAATAAATTTGTATTCAACGAAATTTCATCAGTATTGGAAGAAGATGAGGCACTAAAAAGTAATTTCTATTTAAAAAGAGGAAGTGAAACACTTCAACCCGAATCTACAATGATGAAAGTTTTTGATTTGGGAACAAGAGTGCTTTGTAATCAGAAAGCATATATTTACTTGAGTCAGTTGTTGGAATTAACAAATCAGGATGGTGGTAATATCAATGCGCAAGATGCAAATAGTATAGAAATATTAAAGAGGACATTAAAAAGCGCTAAAATTGATTTCTTAGAAGAGTTTGTCAAAAAAGAAATCGTGATTTCTTGGGAAAATTTAGATAAAGATATTAATTTATTTCCTCCTATTTTAGATGATTTAGAAATAACAGCGAGTAAGATAAAAGAAGAGAATGAAAGAGCATTAGCATTGCAAGATATTTCTGAATGGAAGTCTGCTTGGGGGCAATACATACGTTCAGTATCTTCAGGAGCCAAGTCTGTAGCAGATTTTAGAAGATTTATCGCAATGGGTAGTGCACAGGTTAAAAATCAAAGAGGACTTACACTTGCAACAATTCACACTGTAAAGGGCTTAGAATATCATGTCGTCTTTTTGATTGGTGCAGGCGAAGGAACGTTTCCTGATTATCGAGCAGTAAAGAGTGGAAATTTATTAGAAGAGCAGAATAGTGCTTACGTTGCTATTACGAGAGCAAAGAGGGAGATTTTCATTTCTTATCCAAAAGCAAAGCAAGTTCCTTGGGGTGAGATACAGCAAAAGCAGTCAAGTCTATTTCCTATGGTATTTACCTCTAAGGACGACCATACAGTTGAAACTCTTCGATAAACTTCTGCGCAAATTGCGGCTCCTCACTGATAACTACCAAATTTTCATCGCGGTCGTGTTTATTCGCAGCATAAGTCCAATTTGGCGAGCCCGTCAGCACTACATCCGCATCAATGACACAAAACTTATTGTGCATTAATTCTTCATCTACTTTGAAGACTTTACCACCGCTATTTTCGAGTTGAGAAAAGTCGAGTTTCCCGTTGATTGCATCATCATAAATCATCAAAGCAACGGAAACGCCAGACTCTGCCCGACGACAGAGTGCCGCCAATAAATCAGCATCCGTAAACCAAGCAACGCAGGCATAAATGGATTTTTCAGCTTGGCTGATTTGAGAAAGGATAACACCTTTTATATTTGTAAAGTGGGGTTCGAGCATTTATAACTATTTGTAATGCGAAGATAGTGTTTTTTTGTATATATGTGTTGTGTAAAGAAAATTGGAAAATCTTTACAGATGCTTGTCCTTATGTAAAGAAAATCCAAAAATCTTTACATATACTCTTCCTTATGTAAAGAAAATGCGATTTTCTTTACATAAGAACCTTCAAATCAGGAACTAAACCCCACACTTATCTCGTTTTTTCTGTAAATTGCAAGATGTATCAGTAAAATACTCAAAAGAGGCATAGAGAACATGAAGCAAAAAACAGAAATAGCAGAAAATTCTAAAACTAAAAAATTACTTTCCGAAGTAAAATCTCTTGTGCAAAAGGAAGACCCTAAGGCGCAGATATACCTATTTGGCTCCCGAGCGCGTAAAGACCACCGACCAGACTCGGATTGGGATTTTTTTGTCGTCACCTCCAAAAAAGATTATCGTCGATTTGAAAATAAAATATTGGATGTTATCTATGATTTGATGTTAAAATACGATGAGTTGATTCAAGTTATTGCTTATCCAAAATCGAGTTGGGAAGAAGGGCGTTCTCCAAGTCCGCTTTATGATAATGTTAGAAAAGAAGGAGTTATATTATGACAGAAGAGGAAAAAAACAGACTTATTTAGATAAAAATTGCGAAAGCAGAGGAGTCTTATCAGACGGGCGACGAAATTCTCGCTGACCACCCGACTTTTGCGGTCAATAGATATTACTACTCGTTGTTTTACGCCGTTTCTGCTTTATTACTGCATTATGATACTCCCGTAAGAACTCATAAAGGTGTTGTGACGGAGTTTAACAAGCAGTGTGTGAAAACAGGAATTTTTACGCGTGAAGAAGGGAGACTATTTGCGAAAGTATTTCAATGGAGAAATAGAGGCGATTATGATGATTTTACAGAATTTACTCAGGAGGATGTGGAGAGCATTCGACTACCTGTGCGTGAGTTTATTGATAAGTTG
>CAZQTE010000129.1:0-12978 GCA_964595615.1 uncultured Saprospiraceae bacterium | reverse complement strand
TTGACTTACTACTAAGTCTATATTATAAGGTTTCCACTTTCACTTCTTCCAGCACATGTTCTAACTCCTCTCGCAGCAATTCATCCAAATTTTTATACCAATCCAAATGTGGAGAGAGTTGGCTGCAACCACCCATGAAAGGAGGCATACACGCTGTTAGTTTATGCTGTTTATTACACTTTGGACAGCGGGCTGCTGTCGTGAATGTATCCCAAGAATGTCCACAGTCGCACTGCCAATATTTGCCTCCGTCGGGATGCCAATCACATTTTGGGCAGGCTATTTCTAAATCGTCACCAATCATAGTATTAGTTTTCTGATGAAAGTTGTTAGATAAAAACTGAAAACTCCCGTTTCGAGTGCAAATATACTCAAAACGGGAGTTTTTATAAAAGCTATTGAAAAGGAAGTGAATTTGGACAGAGTAATAAACTTATTACTTTTCCAAATTCTGCTTAGTAACGGTAAAAAAATAAGTCCGCCATTTAGACAGGTCAAATTTCCTTTATTTTTCACTTGAAATCAGTCCCCGACCTTCGGCACGGGGCAGGCAGCGTATCAACAATTATCCTTCTTTCAAGCCAAAACTAAAGAAAATTATACTCTATCTAACTTGTCGGACTTATTCTTTCACCGTTACTTATTTCATTATTTTCAAACTCATATCCAGACTTGTAGCGGAGTGTGTTAATGCACCGACAGAAATAAAGTCTACTCCTGACTTTGCCACATTGCGAATAGTATGAATATTAATACCACCCGAAGCCTCTGACTCAAAACGTTTATTGATGTGTGCCACTGCTTCATGTAAGATTGGCAAATCAAAATTGTCCAACATAATACGAGTCACTTTCCCTTTTCCAACACGTAAAACTTCTTCTAGTTCAACTAGGTTACGAACTTCTACTGTCACATTAAGGTTTAGTCCTTTTTCTTTTTGGTAATCAGCTACACGATTAATTGCATCTGTGATTGTTCCACAAGCATCAATATGATTATCTTTAATCATAATCCAGTCGTACAAACCGTCGCGATAATTATGACATCCACCTAGGCGTACAGCCATTTTTTCAAAATAGCGTAAATTAGGAGTTGTTTTTCGAGTATCAATGATTTTGACGTCCAAATCTTCTACTTCAAACAGGAAGCGATTAGACAAAGAACTAATACCAGACATACGTTGCATGATATTCAATGCCAACCGTTCACCTTGTAATAAAGCCTGTGAATTACATTCTACCGTAAAAGCAATATCTCCAAAACGAACAGCCGTACCATCAGAAATTAACTGAGTAAAAGTACAATTAGGGTCTACTTTTTTAAAGACGCGTTCTGCGATAGCAATACCTGAAATAACACCAACATCCTTAACTAAAAGACGTGCGGTATCGCGTGCATCTGAGGGAATAGTTGAAAGAGATGTATGGTCCCCGTCGCGAATATCTTCGTGTAGTGCGCGGGTAATGAAATCATCGACTAATGCTTCGTCGATTTCTATTTTATTAAGTTCGATTGTGGTCATGTTAATTGTTTTCCGAGTTTTCTCAATATTTTATAAATAGATTTTAGACTTTAGACATCAAATCAATCATGGTATTGTTTATTTACCAATATCTTAGTTAAAATCTGATTTTTTTGAATCGATATAGGGATTGTGTTCAGAAGGGATAGTTCGATTGTTGGACTGCAAAAGTACGATTTTTTGAGGAGAAGGTCAATAGGCGAGAAAATTCAAATACAAGTGTCAAATTCAAATTCAAAAATGTGCTAAAACTTGGATTTGTATCATGAATTGGGATTTAAAAAAGTTAAACATCAAAATCAAACTCTAATTGTATTCCCTCGCCACTTTGTTGTTCTTTACTTAGATTAGAAACAGCCACGCCTAAAAGTCGAACGGCAGGGATGTCATCCGTATTTTCTTCTAATAAATCAATGACAGTTTTTTGTAGGTTTTCTAAAGTTCGTACTTCTCCTCCGTAACTTTTACTACGGGTAATCTGTTGAAAATCAGGAGATTTTGCTTTTATTGTTACTGTTCGTCCATAATTATCTAACTTTTTGCAATGTCCAAATACAATTTCTGAAATGACTAAAAGGCGTTCTTTCATTTCTGCGATTGTTTGTAAATCCTCGGAGAAAGTGCGTTCTGCACCAATAGATTTACGGATGCGATGTGGATTAACTTCACGGCTATCATCAGCGCGGACGATACGATAATAGTGGCGTCCTGCTTTTCCAAAGCGTTTGACTAAGTCAATCTCTGTCCACTTTTTTAAATCTGCGCCATTGAAAATGCGAAAGGCGTTCATCTTTTTTGCTGTTACCTTTCCTATGCCGTAAAATTTCTCAATTTTTAATTCTTCTAAAAATGGGATAGCCTCTTCGGGCGTGATGACGCAAATGCCGTTGGGTTTGTTGACATCGGAGGCTGTTTTGGCTAAAAATTTATTGAAGGAAACGCCCGCAGATGCCGTCAGTTGGGTTTCTTCTAAAATGCGTTTGCGGATTTGATTGGCGACTATCGTACCTGATTTTATGCCTTTTTTGTTTTCTGTCACGTCCAAATAGGCTTCGTCTAAAGAGAGTGGCTCTACTAGGTCGGTATATTCGTGGAAAATAGCTCGAATCTGTTGGCTGACTTCGCGATAGACATCAAAGCGGTGCTTGGTGAATATTAATCCTGGGCATTGTCGTTTGGCGGTAATAGAAGGCATGGCGGAGCGTACGCCGAATTTACGGGCTTCGTAACTGCACGAGGCAACCACACCACGTGAGGCTGAACCACCTACAGCGACGGGTTTGCCACGTAGTTCGGGAAAGTCACGCTGCTCTACTGAGGCATAGAAAGCGTCCATGTCGATGTGGATGATTTTGCGATTGGTCATTAAATTGCCCTTTTCAAACTGGCACTAGGGTGAAAATTATGGATACGAAAGTTTACTGAGTATTAGATGAAAAAAGGCGAGTGGTGATAGTTTGGGTTTGCGCTAACCGAATTCTCATCTTTCGACTCGCCTCTCTCCTAAAACTAAATAGCGAGGTATGATTTCATCATCAATCAAAAATTATCCCTAACACTTTTCTTCTCCTTCGGACGAATAATCAAGCGCAAACTCTGGTCATAAGTAAAGTAATTTACCACCCAATTCAAGAATACAATAATCTTATTCCGGAAACCGACCAGAGAAAACAAATGCACAAAAAGCCAAATAAACCAAGCAAATGCGCCTTTAAATTTCCATTTCGGAAGGTCAACGACAGCTTTATTACGCCCGACGGTAGCCATGCTACCTTTATCGTCGTAGACAAATTTTTCTTTTAATTTTCCAACACTTTCTGCCTTGAAATTTTTAGCGAGACGCACACCCATTTGTATGGCGACCTGTGCCACTTGCGGATGACCATAAGGATTTTCTTCACTTTCTAAAACAGCGATATCCCCAATTGCGAAAACACGTGGTGCACCTTTTACCGTCATGTATTCATCAATTTTGATACGGTTGCCGCGCGCAATGGCATCTGTTGGTAGCCCCTCAATCGTATTACCTCTAATACCTGCCGCCCAAATCATTTTATGCGTCGGAATACTGCTACCGTCTTTCATGTAAACATGCTCGCCGTCGTAGTCTTTTACACGTGTATTGAGTTGTACTTTGACACCTAATTTAGTGAGGTAATCCAATGCGCCTTGCGAAGCAGTATCAGACATACCTTTGAGTAGCCGGTCAGAAGATTGAATGAGGTGAATGTCGATTTCGTTGCAATCTAACTCTGGATAATCTTTTGGCAAAATATGCTCCTTCATCTCTGCCAATGAGCCACAAACTTCCACACCTGTCGCGCCACCACCTACGACTACGATGTCCAAGTACTTCTGTCTTTGGTCGTAATCTGGTGTAATTAAAGCTTTCTCGTAGTCAGAAAGAATTTGATTTCGGAGGTATAATGCCTCAGAAACAGATTTCATTGGAATGGCTTTTTCTGCAATGCGTTCATTGCCAAAAAAGTTAGTATCTGCACCAATAGCCAAGACCAAATAATCAAAATTCAAATAACCAATCGGTGTATAAATCTGCTGCTTTTCAACATCTACCTTATCTACCTCAGTCACTCGAATATGCACGTTTTTATTGCGCTGAAACATCTTTCGCAGCGGAAAAACGATACTTGAAGGTTCTAAGCCAGCCATTGCCACTTGATAAAAGAGTGGTTGAAATTGATGAAAGTTATTCTTGTCTAAAAGCACCACTTGATAGCGACTTTTAGCCAATCTCTTTGCCAATTCTAAACCTGCAAAACCTGCACCGATGATGACGATGCGTTCGCGCTCTGTTTCAGGTATGTTGAATTTTGTAGTCATGTGGTGAAGGTACTGGTTATTAGTTATTGGTTATTATGTTATTGCTTATTATTTTGGATTGAATGGATAATCAATAACACATCTTACTAACAAATGAAATAAGGGAGAGGTCTATTGTCTTGTCATTTTTTTTCAAAAAAAATGGTCGATTTCTTTTTAGGGAAATCGACCATTTTTAGAAAGCTAAGGGTCATTTAAAGAATATTCAAACTGTTATTAGTTATTATTTAATCTCCTGCATTTTCTTTTTTCTTACCCAACACTAAATTCAATCCTGCACGGAAATTAATAACTTCACTCTCTTTTTGAGTCACAATGCCAATCAAATTATCCGTCAAAGCAAAAACTTGAATAGGACCTAATTTTACTGCGCCATTTAATCCGATATTCGTGAATTTATCATCAATAATGGAGTAAGTCAAACCAGCAGAAGCTACTTTGCCTAATTTCATCTGACCATTAAGAGCGATAACCGTTCTATTATTACTATCAGAGAAACGACCGTAGTATAATGCCCCGACAGTAAGTTTTTCAGATACATCATATTTTGCACTGACATAAGCCTGCGGTGCAAGATTAACAGAGAATGCTTCGTTAGTTTCTTCTACATTAAATATCTTTTGTAGAGTATCTAAACCTCCTCCAAAATCAACATTCTCACCAACAAATGCTGGAGAAAGGTCAATGCCATTGTAAGTATAGGAACCACTTGTAGAGTAAGTTTTTGCATTGTCTTTATATTCAATGCTACCTATGTCCAAAATACTAGCTGAAAAGTGGAGTTTATCCAAATCAACATTTACTCCTAAGTCAAATGCCAAGCCTGTATTTTCGCCAGCTAATTTTAAACTTTCTGAGGAAGGTGTAAATTGTAATTCAAAATCATCGATGTCATTATAATCCAAGAAACCCGCAGTTTGTAATGAATAATCTGCATTCAATGTTACTTGGTAAATGTCAGGGTCTGTGAAAAGTGTTGCAGAGTTACGCTCAGGATTGGTAGCTGCACCAGCTACACCAACAAGGTATTTTACACGACCACCAATGCTAAATTTCTCCGCTTGATAAGCAAGACCAAGAGCAAGCTCATTGTAAGTATTGAGATTGACGCTACTACCTATTTCAACTGTTTCGCCAATAAATTGAGCATTACCTTGAAATACCGTTTGCGGGAATGCCTTTGGATAGTCATAAAAAGCATCAAATTTGAGTGCGTGACTGAGGCTTATACCGATTTTACCTAGATTTAAACCAAGGTTTAAAGTCTCAACAGAAAGGTATTGGTCTAATGAATTCTGATCATTCATATTCATTATGGCAGCATCAATATCTAAAATAGTTTGCTCACCTTCAGTCCTGATGATATCACCTAGTGTAACTCCTTCGATAATGGTGTTGCTGTAAATAGAACCAAGACCTACATTAATTTTATTTTTTCCAAAATGAGCTGGATTAGTTAAATTTTGTTGCCAAACATCCATAAAATGTAGGCCAATATTCTGTTGTGCATCAGCACTCCAAAAACAAAAAACGGAAAAGAAAAGAAAGATATATTTTTTCATGAAAATTGATTGCAAAATTAAAGTATCACGGTCGTTGTACGCCGCGTATTAAAGATAGTGTATGCTCGGGCATTACTACTCTCTAACAAGTTTCATCCCCATACGTACCTCTACCTTTTGGTTTGCTAAAGGTTTTACAGGTACTTCACCATTGTCTGTAGTAGAGAAAAAAGTAGAAACAAGTACTTTTTTTGCTTCAGTTGACAATATTTGGAAACGTTCTGCATCTACAGGCACTAAAATCTCTTCTCTATTACTGCCTATCGAATTTCCCTCTCCGTCGATATCAGGAGAACCTATAAGTGTTGTTGTCTCTGCAAATAGAGAGTCAACAATTGTGTTATTATTTTTCACAAAATAGATTTGCATGCCTATATCCAAAGGCAATTCATTCTCAGTGACAATTTTAAACTCTGCACTCTTGATATCTTTGTAGCTGTTAAAATTAAGGTCAAAAGTATCTTGTGCTCCAAAGTCATTGGCGCGTCCATATATTGGTAAGTCCGCTTTGATTTTGACAATATATTCGCTTTCGCAAGAGATGAAACCACGTAAATCTGTGTTTTGGTCTGGATTAGGAACTGCATTGACATCAAAATTAATCATAGTAGGACCTGTTCCTAAAATACTATCAATATTAGAATTGTCTTTATTGAAAACATAAACTGTTTCTTTTAATTCTCCCACTTCATCTAAAGCAGGAAAATTAAAGTCAAGTTCTAAATTTGGACCTAATTCATCACTACGCAGAGGTAAAACTTCACCATCAATATTGACCACATCAAAGTATTCTGCTCTTGAACCTACAGGCATCCCGAATGAATTTTGGATAGTCATCGTAACAGAAGGGTCTTGAAACCATACATCTCCGCGAATAAAATCATCGAAAAAGTCAATTACAATAACACCTGGCGAGCTATCAAATTCTTCTTCTCCAAGGTAACCTTCAAGATAATCAAATTGTAGATCGTCTTGAATGGTGAAACCTAAATTTCGTCCTCCATTCCCAAACTGGAAATCGCTGCCGTCGGCATTGGTTGCTGTGTATAATACACGTAAGGAGCCGTCCTCTTCGGGAGCGATTACAGCACCCGCCAAGTCTGTTGGAGCTAAGGAATTACCATAGAATGGTTGACCACCGACTGCACTAACCATGTATTCTAAAGGTTCACCGTTTAATAAGAAATTAGGGAATGTCAATGTCAAATCAATTTCATCATCTGGCTCCAAAGTAAAAGCGTAAATTAATCCACCTTCCTTAAGGCGAATGAAATCAAATTCGTATTCAGAAGGAATCGAAAAAGGAAGAGTTAATTCATTTTCAGTAATAGGAACAGGAAAACCTAAAGGAAGAACTTCATTAATCGCAGAGGTAATTATTTCCGCTCCTTCACGTAGGACTTCACCCTCGTAAGTTAAGCGAATACAACCATCTGGTTCGATGGTCATTTCAGCTAAATCACCGAAATTACCCAATATTTGTTCCAGCGTAAACTCCGCAGTTAAGAGAGGTACAGCGAACTCTGCGTCGCTACTAACGATTTCAATATCATTAAGATTACTGACTTTTTGGCAACTTGTTGCAAACAAAATGACAGCTAAGAAAGAGAAAATGTAAAACTTCATACTTTTTTTAATTTAATATTTTGGCTTTTTGACAGGTTCCCCAATGGGAATTGAGAAAAATTAAAATTTAAGGTTTTCAATACATTTCAGGAAGATTCCTCAAAGATAAGATTTTTATATTTGTATAAGTGCATGACACTATTTATTCGGACATTTTGAGAGGATATTTTTTCGTTATTTTCCTCTTAAAAATAGTCGCGTGATGCAGACCATGCAACGATTTTTAAAAGAAAACTACCAAAAAAAACTCTCTCTCAAATTTATCCGAATAAATAATGTCATGCACTTATAAGTTGAAATATCTTGGAATTGCCATTATTTACGGTAATAACGTTTGTTCTTGCCCTATTGATAAGAGCTAAGGTCTTTATTTTGTCAAACAACAGGCAAATGAGAGGTACAATAGTACTCGTTTTACTATCTTTGCCTCTTCTTTTGAACTGTTGACTATATTCATCTGTTTTAAGATTAGTAACGACAAAACAATAAGTCCGTCATCTGGACAGGTCAAATTTTCCTCACTTCTCACTTCAAATCACTCAAAGTATCAACAATTATCGTGCTTTGAAGCCAAAACTGAGAAAAATTATTCCCGATAGCTATCGGGACCAACTTGACGGACTTATTATTTCGTCGTTACTTAGAAAACACGGGAATTCCATAATTGGATTGAGGATTGCTGTTTTAGAAAAGAGAGAAAGTAGCAGTTAATTTGCTGCATTTAAAATTATAAATATAGAGCTATGCAAGAATTCTTAATGATGTTTGCTTTAATATTGGGTGTTTTCGCAGTATCAGTTGCGATGATTAATATCCGATATATTTTTACAGGAAATGAATTTCGTGGTACTTGTGCGCAGGTAAACGCGAAGTTGAAAAATGAAATCGGCGAATGCTCGATTTGTGGTAAAAAAGGAGATGAGGTCTGTGAGATGCCAGCGGTGAAGTAAAGCGCAAAATCCTTTTTTTGATGAAATAGAGCCTATTTTACCTCGCAGTTAAAGACCAAAACTTTCATAGTAATGTTGAAATTTTAGCGAGGCATTTTATAAGAAGCTGTTATATCTCATACAATTCGATAGGTAAATTATCTGGATCTGATAGAAAGGTAAATCTTTTATTTGTGAATTCATCGATTCTAATTGCCTCGCTATCAACATTTTTTTCATCAAGGTATTTTACCCAGGCATCGAGGTCTTCAACTCCAAAAGCGATGTGTCTTAAACCTGTTGCCTCAGGTCTTGTCAATCTTTTGGGTGGACTTGGGAACGAAAACAACTCTATCAGGTATTCCCCATTTAAGGAAAGGTCAAGTTTAAACGATTGGCGTTCTTCTCTATAAGTTTCGCTATCTATTTTGAAGCCTAAAACTTCGGTATAAAAGCTTTTAGATTCTTCATAATTGGAACAAATTATAGCAATATGATGTAATCTTTTAATTTTCATTTTTTCTTTGGTGGTGATTTTAGTTATTTTTTCATTGCCACAAATTTAGCATAATCTAAACCTGAACTCTCCTTAATACCATATTTTTTGTAGCCTAAAGACTCAGATGCTGCATCTCCGTATAGAAAATTGAAAATGACATCATGCGCCTCACTTGCTTTGTTCTTTAGATAGTAGGACTCGATTGTTTTAAATTGTGAATTGGTGTATTTGTTTTCTTGATTGGTAGCATTTTTAAATACAAACACTTCCTGATTGAAATGATCTGCGAGTGTTTTTGGTTTAGGGTTTTGTAGCCAGTAACGCGTTCTGTTTATATAAGCTCGTGTTCTATTTTGAATGAGTTTTTCATCATAAGACTCACTCGTCCAAAAGAATGGCGTACAAAAGTTGCGATTGACAAGTGCATTCAATTTGAATTTGCTGTCAAAGTCAGTTGCATAAAAATTAGTCCAAGCGCCGTGTTTATCATCCGCTAAGTTTAGGACAACATCAATAATTGTATCACTTTCGGTTTCCGTCTCTTGATTGATTTTTGCTATCGTCTCGCGCATTATTTTTTCTGCGTTTAAGTTTTCTAATTCTTCTATTTTTTGCAGAATATGCTCTTTTGCCATAGGATTAAACCCCGATATTGGTAATTGCAAATCACTTTTACTACTACCTTTTAACTTGGCAATGTATTCCTTAAATCTATCAGGAGAAATAGGCTTTTGATAAAGGTCTTTTATCTCCGAGAGGATAGGTCTGAGTTGAAATTTCATTTGTTATGCAATAAGTAAAAGTGATTTACTAAGTTTATTCTTCCTTAAATAATACCAAGTCAAAATTTTGCCAGCGCTCTCGAAAACGATATAAAACCTCTGGCTTCTCTTTTTTTATCCACATCGCGGGAGCTAAATAATATTGCCCAGACTGACGTATGCTATCAAATTGCATAATTTTCCCATTACCTTTTGTCAAATAATAAGGAATTTGATAAGCAATCAAAGGTGCGGTCGTCAATTCTTTTTCAGCAAACTTTAATGGACCGATAGAGGCGTCTGAGCTAAAGTGATATAAGGCTGCATTCCAGTGTACAGGAGCGTCGCCAGTTATCTTAAGGACTTCTTCTATATGTTCACTGTAAGTTTTTTCAAGATTTTTGTCAATTAAGGGCAAATAAATCAAATTCATTCCAATTCGAAGTACACCCAAAAACAAAACAAAAGTATAAATCTGCAAATCTGCCTTCTGTTGATACAAATATAGAATGCCACTGCTTACTAAAAATAAAAGACAAGACTTCCACATAATTCCCGTTATCTGCGCAGTTTGTGGTACAAAGGGCAGGACTAAAAATACAATCGCAAAGATGATTATTAGCACTCTAAAAAAGTTAACAAAAAATCGCGACAAAGCTGAGTGACTTTCCTTGTTGACCAAGTAGAAATAAGTCAGTAGACCACAAAAGGTAGGAACAAAAGGATACAAATATCGACTTTTATGGTCACCAGAAAACCAATATAAAGGCAGATTAAAAAGTAGGAAAATAAAGCAGAATTTTAACCAAGAATGCATCTGCAAATGCGACCAAAAATCTTTACGCCACCAAAAGGCTATCCACAAAAAGAAAGGGAACAGTAACTTTAACCAAAAGAAGGGAAAACTTATAAAACCAATCAGTGTATCTAACCAATTATGTTCAAAACCCGTCCGCTGAGAAGCTTCTTTAAACAATCGAACAGCAAACCCCAAACCGTCGTCAAATTGATTGTATTGATAAAAATAGCCGACTGTCAAACTTAAAAAGAGCATACCTCCCAATATATGTTGCCAGCCAAAAAGTAAGCCCCAACGCCGATGCCACAACAACCAAGGTACGACAGTAAATGCCTGAAAAGCAATAGAAGGTGGTCCTTTTGTCAGTGTACCCAAAGCCACAAAAATATATGACATAACAAACATCAGAAGATATTGCTGACGCTCATAAAACCAAAAAAAACAGCTGACTTGTAGGAATACTAATAGACTGAAAAATAGATCGATTTCGCCCGAATTGACTGTTCCGTAAAAAAGTAAGTCGGCGGAACTCACTATCAACAAACTCGATAAGAGCGCATTTTCTTTATCTAAAAATTTGCGTACCAATCCATAGTTTAACAAAGCAATTAATCCAAATGACAATAAAGAGGGCAGTCTGACTACCCACTCAGAGAAAAATCCGAAAAATTGAAAGAAAATTGAGAGTAGCCAAAAGAAAACGGGCGGCTTATTGTAGTAAGGCATCGCGTTGATTTCGGGCACCCAATAATTACCACTTAAGACCATTTCCATAGCGACTATCGCTCTGCGTGGTTCTTCTGCACGGAGTTCGAGGGTATTATTCCATGCAAAAAGGGCGAGAAAATATACAACTAAGATACAGGCGATTAATATGCGTTTTGTCAAAGTTTATAAGAAGATTTAATGATAAATAATCTGTGCTACTTATTGTCTTGTCGTTACTAAGTAATTATTTGATTTTAGCTTTTTCTTTTTTTCCTGTCACACGATTTGACGAAGAACGATAAAACTTTTAGGTAGTGGATGAAATCGGTGGATACTCACGTGGTGACTCAAAGTCACCACGTGAGTAAAAGCAATGCATCAGTCGTTTTCACCCACTACCAACTTTTACTGTTTAATTATTCTTGATATTTGATACCCTGGTACAGACAAAAAATAAAGTCCATTCACAAATTCTTCAAGATTGATTTCATTTTGCCCTTGTTTGGCTTTGATTGATTTTATCAATTTGCCTGTAATGTTAAAGATATCTATATAGCTATCTTTTTCTAATTCTTCTAAGAATATAGTAAACTTACCATCCATAGGATTAGGATATACGGAGATATTAGCCCCAGATATCTCCCCACTTAAACCAGTAGAACAACCAGTGTAAATATTACAAAAGAATTCAAGACGATTGGGGATGTTCTCTATTAACCAATTTTCTATATCAGCAGATAATCGACCTGGATATTTGATATAAGTATATGCAAAAAGAGCGGACTCCGCCATATCTTCTAAATCAGGCAAACTTTGACCATACTCAGTGACGAAAGCTGGGTCGGCAGCCTGTGCATTTGTCCAAGCTGGAGTGCCTCCATATATCTCTTGAATTGAAGCATGTACAGTTTCATGGAATACCGTTTCTTCTAAATCATTCGTACTAATACGTGCGTCCATGTTATCAGAATATAGAACAAAAAAGTTCCCTTCAATTTCTGCAAAAGCACCCGAGTCACCATTATGAATAACGACATGGTCTAATAAATCTCTCTTAAAAGTAGGCAGTTTACCTAATCGAGGACAGAGTTTTTCAGCATACTCTTGAGCTGCCTCCTGAGTCAAGAATGAGCTGTGACACCATATTTCAAGACTTGTACCGCTTGAGAAACTTGCTTCAAAGACGAATGTATTTTCATCAAATAGATTGCCACTTTCACTACCAGGCATTTCTTTGTTATCTAGCCCAATAAAAGCGAGACTAGTAAAGGTATCTGGGTCCGTATCTAAGATGAAATCAATATCATTAGATACAACAGAATTTGGGAAAAGAGGACTTTGTGCCTTAGTTATTGTACTAATAAATGTTACAAATAACAGACAAGTTAAAATAGAAATATATGCTTTTGTCATTATGAATTGGTTAATAATTTTATCTAATAAAGTCTAATAAGTCCGCCATCTGGACAGGTCAAATTTTCTCTCCCGATTGCTTCGAAACAAGCTATTTTTAACTTCAAATCGCTCAAAGTATCTCACGTTCCTTAGTAGTAAGTCAAGCTAATTGTGATAAGTTCACGTAAGGGAATTTTTTGTCTGTTGTTTTTTAAAAATTCTTGCATAGCCCAGCTACGGAATAATTTTTTAAAAAGCAACAGGCGATAAATTATCCGCGTCAACTTATCGTAATTGGTTTGACTTACTACTAAGTACACTGTAAACAAAGTTTCT
>CAZQTE010000128.1:10809-13077 GCA_964595615.1 uncultured Saprospiraceae bacterium | reverse complement strand
CGCGGCGAACCGAATATTCTAAGTTTATCAAAATCAAAGATAGATAAGTCAGTGATGATAAAGGTTTTAGACAGTTTTGCAATGTTTTTATGGATAGAGCCAAAATTGGCTATCGGATTTTACTGCATTTCTTATGTGGGGTAGAATTTGAAGTTTCGTGAGAATTGGTTAGACTTGTTGTAGAAATGATAGACGAAATATAGAATTCCAAAATAATACGCAAAAAGTAAATTTTCAAGAATGAAAAATACCACAACCAAGCAAAAGAACACCACTAAGGAAAAGATAGCAGTGGAGTCCATGAACGGTTCTCATGCAGTAATGCGCTGTTTATTGGAAGAAGGGGTCGAATATATTTTCGGTTATCCGGGTGGTGCTATTATGCCGATTTATGATGCGATGTTGGACTATGAGGACAAGATTACGCACATTTTACCGCGTCATGAGCAAGGAGCGATTCATGCGGCAGAAGGCTATGCGCGGGTGACGCGTAAGACGGGCGTCTGTATGGCGACGAGTGGTCCAGGTGCGACGAATTTGGTGACGGGTTTGGGAGATGCACTCTTGGACAGTACGCCTTTGGTAGCGATTACGGGTCAGGTTTGGAATCACCTTTTGGGAACAGATGCTTTTCAAGAATTGGATGTGATTGGTACGACAATGCCATTGACAAAATGGGCAATTCAAGTCACCAAAGCAGCAGATATTCCTGCGGCATTGGCAAAGGCATTTTACATTGCGAACTCGGGCAGACCAGGACCTGTCTTAGTGGATATTACGAAGACAGCGCAATTGGAAATGATGGATTTTTCTTATCACAAAAATCCGCGTATTCGCTCTTATCATCCCACTCCAAAAACGGATATGACTGCGCTACAAGAAGCAGCAGACTTGATAAATGCAGCGAAAAGACCTTTCATTCTCGCAGGTCACGGCATTCAAATCGCTCATGCACAAGAAGCGTTTAAGAATTTTGTAGAGAAATCAGGTATTCCTTTGGGTTGTACGATTCATGGTTTGTCGAGCATTCCAAATTCGCATCCTTTGCATCGCGGAATGTTAGGTATGCATGGGAATTACGCACCAAATATCATGACCAATGAGTGTGATGTTTTGATTGCTATCGGAATGCGTTTTGATGACCGCGTAACTGGAAATTTAGAGAAATACGCCAAACAAGCAAAGGTTATTCACATCGAGATTGACCCGTCGGAAATCAATAAAAATGTACCTGCTGAGGTCGCAGTTTTAGCAGATGCAAAAGATGCTTTAGAGAAGTTATTGCCATTAGTGGAAAAGAAAACTTATCCAAAATGGTACGCCAAATTTGACAAAGCAGACAAAAAAGAATATAAAAAAGTCATCAAGAAAGACTTGACGGCTTCTGCGCCTGACAAGCTAAAAATGCCAATGGTCGTTCACGAAATTTCGGAACAATCCAAAGGTCAAGCTATTGTAGCGACAGATGTCGGACAACACCAAATGGTCGCAGCTCGCTATTTCAAATACGAGCATACAAACCAATGGGTCAGTAGTGGTGGTGCAGGCACTATGGGCTATGGATTACCCGCAGCTTTTGGAGCAAAAATCGCGGCACCAGACCGTCAAGTTGTCGCCTTCATCGGTGACGGTGGTTTCCAAATGACGATACAAGAATTGGGCATGTGCGCACAATGGAATGTCGGCGTAAAAATCGTTCTTTTGGACAATAATTACCTCGGCATGGTACGCCAATGGCAGCAACTTTTCCATAAAAAACGCTACTCTTCTGTGGAGTTGGAGAATCCTGATTTCTTGACAATCGCAAAAGGATTTGGTGTTCCTGGTAAGCATATTTCTCGCCCTGATGAACTGGAAAGTGCAGTGGCTGAAATGTTAGCACATGAAGGTCCTTATCTTTTGCATGTGACAGTCGAGAAAGAAGATAATGTTTTTCCGATGATAACGGGCGGTAAGAGTGTTGGGGAGATTATTTTGGATGCCTCGGAGTTATAGAACATGGAACGCAGAGGGCGCAGAGACGCAGAGTTTTTTTTCGAGTGCTGGAAGTTCTTTGCCCTACCAACTTCCAACCACCAACTAACAACTATTAAAAATGACTACAGAATTCACAATAACAGTTTTCACAGAAAACCACTCAGGACTACTCCAGCGCGTAGTCTCTATTTTTACGCGCCGTAACCTGAATATCGACAGTTTAACCACTTCTGAGTCTTCTATGGAAGGCATTCACCGCTTTACTATTGTGACGCGCGTAACGGAAGATAT
>CAZQTE010000128.1:0-10709 GCA_964595615.1 uncultured Saprospiraceae bacterium | reverse complement strand
CTTCTATGGAAGGCATTCACCGCTTTACTATTGTGACGCGCGTAACGGAAGATATTGTGATTAAATTAGTCGCCCAATTAGAGAAGCAAGTGGATGTCTTAAAGGCATTTTATTATACCAATGATGAGATTGTGCAGCAAGAAATTGCGCTTTACAAAGTGCCGACAGCGGCGTTTATGGACGGTGATACGGTAGAGTCTTTGGTGCGTTCTCACAATGCGCGAATTTTGTCGATTGAGAAGGAATATGTCGTGATTGAAAAAACGGGACATACGCATGAGACAGAAGCGCTTTTGGAAGATTTGAAGCAGATTGGTATTTATGAATTTGTGCGTTCTGGTCGCGTGGCCATTGTCAAGCCAATGGAGCGTTTGAATAAGTACTTGCAGGGATTGGAGGGGCAAATGGCGGAGAAAAACTAAGCGAAGTACGAGGTACGATTTACGAAGTACGACGGCTCTGACTTGTACAGACGGCTTGAAATTTTACTAAACAAAAAATCCCACATCTTCAGCAAATAGAAGATGTGGGATTTTTTATTAAACATAAGTCTTTGCAAAATGCAGACAGTCAACAGTCAACCGACAACTAACTCACATAAGCCACAGACTTAACAGCATCAATAATCTTCTTAGGATTTGGTAAAAACTCGTCCACAAAAGTAGGCGCGTAACCTAAAGAAACATCCTTACTATTCACACGAACAACAGGTGCATCTAAATAATCGAAAGCGTATTTTTGAGCATTGTATGCGACCTCAGCACTTACACCTGCGAATGGCCATGCTTCATCCACAACAACCAAACGGTTAGTTTTCTTCACAGAGTCTACGATAGTTTTGTGGTCCATTGGACGAATAGTACGTAAGTCAATAACTTCCGCGCTAATACCATCTTTAGCCAACTCTTCCGCAGCTTTCAAACATTCCAAAACCATTTTATTGTAACTCACAAGCGTTACATCTGTACCTTCACGACGTACTGCAGCCTTACCAATTGGCACTAAGTACTCCCCTTCTGGCACTTCTCCGGTCATACCGTAAAGCAACTCGCTTTCCATGACACAAACTGGATTTTCATCACGAATAGCAGATTTCAAAAGACCTTTTGCATCCGCAGGGTCAATACAAGAAATCACTTTCAAACCTGGCGTATTAGCCATCCAAGACTCGAAAGTCTGGCTGTGCTGTTGCGCCAACTGTCCCGCAGAACCACTCGGTCCGCGAAATACAATCGGACAACCAAAGTGCCCTGCCGACTGAGATAAAGTCTTAGCTGCATTGTTAACGATTTGGTCAAATGCCAAAACTGCAAAGTTCCAAGTCATAAACTCAACAATTGGACGCAAACCATTCATCGCTGCTCCAACGCCGATACCTGCAAAACCTAATTCCGCAATCGGTGTATCAATTACACGTTTTTCACCAAACTCATCCAACATCCCCTTACTCACTTTATACGCCCCATTATATTGCGCTACTTCCTCTCCCATCAAAAATACATTCTCGTCTCTTCTCATTTCCTCGCTCATCGCATCACGCAAGGCATCTCTCAATGTTGTTATTGCCATTTCTTTAGTTGTTAGTTGATAGTTGTTAGTTGGTAGTCTGCTTTCGCTTAAACCAACCCCATTTTAGCGAATTTTCGCTGTAAAAACCTTGATTTTATTCGATTTTCACAATAAATTCACTCTTTTCTTACAATGCTGCAAAAGTAAGAAATTACCGCCTTTTAAACTACGGAATAGAACAAAAGTTTAGGACTAACTTGTTTATAAGGAAAAATTGTATTTTTGTGCGAGCTTTGTGTTAAGTTGAAAACGACTTTAGTTATTGTTTTTTGACAATAAATATCAAGTGTGACTTAGTTTTTTTTTTGAGAATGATTGTTATGATTTTTAAGATTGATATGACTCGTGATGCGTTAACAGTCACTTCTAAAAGTGCCTGTTAACTTGTTTGCCAATTATGAAAACCATATTAAACCTATCTCAACTATTAAATCATACTTCATAAAAGAAATCATAAACAGCTTCATAAAAATCATAAGTATCATAAAAATCATCCTCAAAAAGAGTTTAAAAACAGGATATAGCTTTCTCAAAAATAAAGTAATTAACATCACATAAAATCATCCACCCAAACGATAACTTTGCGCAGTCCTAATAACCAATAACATAGTAACATAATAACCACCACAAATTGAAAAATCGTAAACTAAAACTATTCCTCCCCATTCTCGATTGGCTACCGACTTACGGTGGCAAGGAATTTCGTGGAGACATAGCAGCAGGTTTGACGATTGGCGGAATGTTGATACCGCAAGGCATGGCTTATGCGAAACTCGCAGGAATGCCGCCTATTCATGGTTTGTATGCGGCACTTTTGCCTGCCTTTATCTACGCTATTTTTGGTACTTCGCGTCAATTATCTGTTGGTCCAGTGGCGATTGCATCCCTTTTAGTGGCGGCAGGAGTTGGACAATTAGCGACGGAAGGCACCCAAGCCTTTGTACAATTAGCATTTGTTTTGGCACTTATGGTTGGTGTGATGAAATTGGTCTTTGGTTTCTTTAAATTGGGTTTCTTAGTCAATTTTCTTTCCAATCCTGTCATTGCAGGTTTCACCTCTGCCGCTTGTTTGATTATTGTATCGGGGCAAATAAGACCGCTCTTTGGCTTAGATTTTCCGCGACAATCAGGCTTTTTAGCAACAATGGAAGCCGTCATTGAAAATATATCTGACTTTCATCTCTTGACCTTTGCTATTGGCGCGGGGGGAATTGCTTTGATATTTTTATCGAAAAAAATAAATAAACTACTTCCTGCTCAATTATTCGCCGTCATCTTTGGTATTGCAGCAGTTTACTTTTTCAATTGGGATGAGAAAGGTGTCAAAATCGTCGGTGACATACCAGAAGGTCTTCCCTTCTTTGTCTTGCCCGATTTAGATTTTTCTACCCTCAAAACGCTTTTCCCGACGGCATTGACGATTACCTTAGTAGGTTTTGTACAAGCTGTTGCTATCGCAAAAGTCATTCAAGAAGAACACAAAACCTATCGCATCAAACCCAATCAAGAGTTAGCCGCACTCGGTTTGGCGAATTTATTTGGTTCCTTCTTCCAATCATTCCCTGTAACTGGCGGTTTTGCTCGTACGGCAGCCAATGACAGCGCAGGCGCAAAAACACCAATGGCAGGTGTAATTTCCTCTCTGTTGGTTGGTTTGACCTTGCTTTATTTGACTTCTTTATTCTACTATTTACCTTCGGCAATACTCGCTTCTATCATCATTGCCGCCGTGTTAAAACTATTCAATTGGCGCGCAGCCGTAACGCTTTGGCAAACCGATAAACGAGACCTCATCATGATGCTCGTCACTTTCCTCGCCACCTTATTCATAGGCATCGAGGAAGGTATTTTGACAGGTATCGCTCTTTCACTTGCCATGATGATTTTCTATTCGACACGTCCACACATCGCAGAATTAGGACGTATTCCAGGTACAAATCACTTTCGTAATGTCCGCCGTTTTAAAGAAGTTGAACTCCGTAATGATGTCCTCATTCTACGCTTTGATGCCCAATTATACTTCGCCAATGCCGAGTATTTCCGCGAACAAATAGAAGATTATCGCCGCCGTAAAGGAAATAATTTACGCCTCATCATTTTGAATTCTTACGGGATTTCAAATATCGATAGTACCGCCTTTGCTACTTTATTTGACATAAAAGACGAATTAGCTGCCAGAAATGTAGAACTTTACTTCATCGGCGTGATTGGTCCCGTCCGCGATTTATTTAAATCCAGTAAAGTAGTGGAAAAATTCGGAGAAAATCATTTCTTTGTATCGATTCAGGATGCACTGGCGTATTATGAGTATCAAGCGGATGCGGAATATCGGGATTATGCTTTGCAATCGGATGTTTAGAATGTCTAATGTCGATTGTATAATGTATAATTGCGTGATTATTGCCAGTGTCGGACACTTTAATCTCGTAAAAAACGTGAGATTGAGAATTAAAAAGTAAGTTTAGGCATAGCTAGAGTGTCTGACACTTGTATCATGGAATTCCTAATAAACAAAGAATTACAGGCGATGAAACTTAGCGAAAAAACATTATAAATCTGTATCTAAATCCTAGTCGTACACAGCAATTTAAAAACAAACAATACCATGCAAAACCGCAAATACCCTATCGGAAAATACATCATCCCCGAAAAAATAACACGCGAGCACATAGACCAATGGATTAGTGAAATTGAGTCGTTCCCGACGCGTCTAAAAGAGAAAGTTGCAGAGGCATCAGACGACGATTTAAACACACCTTACCGCGACGGTGGCTGGACTATCCGCCAAGTGGTCAACCATGTCGCAGATAGTCACATAAATAGTTTTTCTCGCTTCAAATTAGCATTGACAGAGGAAAATCCAACAATTCGTCCGTACTTTGAAGGGCTATGGGCAGATTTGCCAGACAGCAAAGACACGCCAATCGAGTGGTCGCTCAACATCATCGAAGGTATTCATGCGCGCTGGACTTACCTCCTCAAAAACATGACTGAAGAAGATTGGGAAAAGACTTTTTTCCACCCAGAGCACAAGAGCAGTATGTGTTTGGATGAAGCCTGTGGGATGTATGCTTGGCATGGGAATCATCATTTGGGGCATGTGGGATTGGTGCTTTAAATTACGGTCAAATTGCATTAAAATATATTGTTCAAATTGCCCCCTAACCCCCATTTGGGGGAACTTTCTCCGATATTGAGTTTGCTGTAAACCTTAATTTTTGTATTTCATTTTGAAAAATCAGAATTGAGATTTACGATAAAACTGAACTCAGTGAGAGTTCCCCCAAATGGGGGTTAGGGGGTCTTCATAACGCATTTCATCTTATCAAAACTATGAAAAAAATAACTCTCTTCCTCCTCCTCTTTTCATTTCTAACACAAATAAACGCACAAAATCGCCTCACCCCAGAATTACTCTGGTCACTCGGTCGCGTCTCCCTACAAGACGTCTCTCCCGACGGGCAAACGGTCTTATACAGTGTAACTTACTCTGACATCAAAGAGAATAAAAGCTCCCGCGATTTATACTCCATTGACATCAGCGGTGATGCAAAATCATTGAAAAAGCTAACCGCGACGCCAGAAAATGAAGGAAATGCACAATATCGCCCAGATGGCAAAAAAATTGGCTACCTCAAAAGTGGCTACATTTGGGAAATGAATGTGGACGGGACGAGTCCAAAACAAATCTCAGATTTCACCGTCAATGGCTTTAAATATTCTCCTGACGGGATACACGTTTTGTATATCAATGATGTCAAATATAAGCAAACGACGGAAGAAATGTACCCAGATTTGCCAAAGGCGAATGCAATGATTATTGATGATTTGATGTATCGCCATTGGGACCATTATGAAGATGAAAGTTATTCTAATGTGTTTTTAGGGAAATATGTGGACGGAAAAGTTGGCGGTGGACTGAATATCATGCGCGAGCCTTTTGATAGTCCCTTGAGTCCTTTTGGTGGATTGGAGCAAATAAATTGGACGCCTGACGGGAAAGGAATTGTCTATGTTTGTAAAAAAATGTCGAGTAAAGCTTATGCAGAAAGTACAAATTCTGATATCTACCTATATACATTAAAAGGTGGGACAACGCGTAATTTGACTGAAGCAAACAAAGGTTATGACCTTGACCCTGTTTTCTCCTCTGACGGTAGTTTTATGGCTTACAATAGCATGGAAAAAGACGGCTACGAGGCAGATAAATATCGTTTAATGGTCATGGATATGAAAACTTTCAAAATCCAAGACATGACTAAAGGATTTGACGGTAATGCGCATTCTCCACAGTTTTCACCTGACGATAAAGCGATTTATTTTACAAGTGAAACGAAAGGAACACAGCATATTTTTCAGTTGAGTACTGAAAATAGTAAAATTCGTCAGCTGACTCAAGGAACTTACAATTATTACGATTTTGTAGCGACAAAAGAAGCAATCGTGGCTCGTCGTTGTTCCATGTCTCAACCTCACGAAATCTACCGCGTAGCTTATGGAAAGGCGAAACCAGTGCCGATTACGCAAGTAAACGCCCCAACTTTAGCGAAAATAGACATGGGTCGCGTGCAGTCGCGCACGGTAAAAACAACGGATGGAAAAGATATGTTGGTTTGGATGATTTACCCGCCAAACTTTGATAAATCTAAGAAATATCCCGCCCTTCTCTATTGTCAAGGTGGTCCACAATCGCAAGTTTCGCAGTTTTGGTCAACACGCTGGAATTTTCAGATGATGGCAGCAAATGACTATATTATCGTTGCGCCAAATCGTCGCGGTTTGCCAGGTTTTGGAAAAGAGTGGAATGAAGCTATTAGTGGTGATTGGGGTGGTCAGCCGATGAAAGATTATTTCTCTGCGATTGATGATGCAGCGAAAGAACCTTACATTAATGAAAATCGTTTGGGAGCTGTAGGCGCGAGTTATGGTGGCTATTCTGTTTACTGGTTAGCGGGTAATCACAATAAGCGTTTCAAGACTTTTATCTCACACTGTGGTTTGTTTAACTTAGAAAGTTGGTACGGCACGACAGAAGAATTATTCTTCGCCAATCAAGATATTGGCGGCGCATATTGGGATGAAAATCCTCCAAAAAGTTACGCCACGGACAGTCCACACAAATATGTGGGCAACTGGGATACGCCAATTTTAGTTATTCATAATGAGAAAGATTTCCGCGTTCCAATTTCAGAAGGCATGCAGGCTTTTAATGCTGCACAGATGCAAGGAATACCATCTCGTTTTTTGATTTTTCCTGAGGAAAATCACTGGGTCTTGACTCCGCAGAATGGTATTTTGTGGCAGCGGGTGTTTTTTGAGTGGTTGGATAGGAGTTTGAAGTAAAAATACGGTGGGCGGTGGACGGCCGCTTCGCTTGACGGTAGACGGATTATCTTTCTTCAAGCAAAGGTTTAGACCGTCCACCGTCAAGAAAAGCGGCCGTCTACCGTCCACCGTAAAAGATTAAAAATGAACAAAAACCTACACATTTCCCTCAGCTATAACGACAACAAAATTGTCGAAATACCAGCAGGGAAAACGACTTTTTTTGACGAGTTTTATGTGGATTGTCAGACCGAAGAGATTGAAAAATCGGTACATGGTGTGACGGGTACGCGCCTGCGTATGATGTTGCATCCGAAAGAAGATGTTACTTTACAAGAGATTGATATTCAGTTAGATAAGATTTATCTTCCTGCGGGTCGCGTCTTTTGTAATGGCTATCAATCTTGGTCAGAAAGTCGAGAATTTACTCCTTTGGAACGTATTCCTCGCTTGCGTCGCATCGCACGTCCCTTGAAGTATTGGATGGGCGATGAATTCTTCCCTCAAATCCAACGTAAAAGCGGTTGGTTGCACTCTTGGACATATACTTATGTTCGCACGGGCAAGGACTTCTTTTTTGCGGGCTCTTTATCTGAGAAGACGGCTTTTACTCTATTTCAACACGACACGAAAAATGATAAATTACATGCACAACCTGACTGTGCGGGCTTGGTTTTGCAGCACTCTTTTCCGATAGTTGATGTGGTATTTTTGCATGGGAAAGAGAAGCGGTGTTTTGATGCTTATTTCAACTTATTGGAGATTGAAAAACCGAAAGCGAAACCTGCGATTGGTTGGACGAGTTGGTATCATTACTATACAGATATTTCGGAAGAAATCATTCTAAAAAATCTTACAGCATGGCGCGAAAAAGAGGGAGAGAAAAATCCTTTTGAAACAGATTTTCGTCCAGAACAAATTTTTCAGATTGATGACGGTTGGCAGACGGCGGTCGGTGATTGGCTGACGGTGTCGGATAAATTTCCGAATGGAATGTCACCTATTGCAGCGAAAATTAAGGCGGAACGCTATATTCCAGGTTTGTGGTTGGCGCCATTTATTTGCGATATACGTTCGGATATTTTTAAAAACCGTAAGAATTGGTTGTTGAAAGATAAGAAGGGGAAACCTTTGCGTATCGGATATTCTCCGCTATGGAAAGGGGGATTTTACGCACTGGATTTTTATAATAGCGAAGTCCAAGATTATCTAACCAAAGTATTTATGACTGTACTCCAAAAATGGGGTTATGAAATGCTGAAGTTAGATTTTTTATACGCCGTATGTATTCAAACCCGTCCCAACAAAACGCGTGGTCAAATTATGAATGAAGCCATGCAATTTATTCGCAATATTGTGGGTGATAAATTGATTTTGGGCTGTGGTGTACCTTTGGGTTCTGCTTTTGGGCTGGTCGATTATTGCCGTATTGGTGCCGATATTCATTTGGAATGGGAACATAAAATGTTAGCTTTTTTGAATGACCGTGAACGGGTTTCGACTATTGTTTCTTTGCGGACGACTTTGGGACGTTGGCAGTTGAATAATCGCGCATTTCACAATGACCCTGATGTCTTTTTGCTGCGTAAGGAAAAACAAAAACTTACGCCTACTCAGCAAGATACTATACTGAAAATCAACGCTTTATTAGGTAATTTGGTTTTTACTTCTGATTACTTAGGTGACTATGATACGGAACAAACGGAAGAGTTTTTTGACTTAGAGATTCTCATGGACAAGACCTTGCATTCTGTGGAACAATTGGAAAATGACGGTTATAAAATTGTCTTTGAACGCGATGGAAAAACATTTGTTTGCTTGTGTAATTTGAGTGGACAGAAGAGAAATATGATGCATGGTCGTGAGACAATTAGGTTGGAAGGCTATGAGAGTATGATTTTGAAGAAAGCCTAAACTTACACTGTGACTCAATTAATAGAATACGCCAAGAGACAGGAGTTGTACTCTTTAGACTTCGTAATATGAGAGGATTTGTGATTATTTTTTAATAGGCGAAATTTCGCTGTACTAATAAAAAATCTGAACTTTGTGTCATCAGAAATAGCAGTAGTCCTACCGTCTATTTTTGGTGTGTTTTCTACTAATTTTTTGATAGATTTTTTTTAGAAAAAAAGGCGCGTACTGTGGTGGTACGCGCCTTTTCTTTTGCTTTGATGATAACAGCTTGGAAAGCTGTTTTACGGGCTACTCAGCTTGGAAAAATTTACCCGCATGGGCTGAGTTACGGTTATTTACTGCTTTACAAATTTCACTATGCCTCGCGTCTTTTCTCCTTCTGTTATTACAAAATAAAGACCTTTCGACAAACCTTCAACATTAACATTTGCATTCGTCATTTGTACATTTTTTTGAAAAATTATAGTCTTTCCAAAAGCATCAACAACCCTAATTTGCTCTGTGTCTGAAGGTAGGTTTTCTAAAGTAAATTCACTACTTACAGGATTTGGAAATAACTGAATATCAGTTACTTGCACAACATCTTCATTACTCGAAATAGGTTCCTCTTCTAATTCAAAACGGTTGAAGAAATCCCAAATTTCTTGACTCGCATTGAAGTCACGATTTGTAATTCCGATGGTAACTGAACCATCTGGCCAAGTGTGACCGCCACCGTCAATTTTATAGAATACCACCTCTGTATTTTCTTCACAATCTATGTACTCAATACGTTCTGCTGTACAAAAATCAGTTGTGTTAATATTCTCAACTGCAATCGTATCTGCCAGCAAATTACACTCATTTCCTTCTACCCAAAAGTTAACTACATCTTCAACTGGCGCATTGAAAAAAGAACCATCGTAAGCCACTACATCATCCGAAGTGCCATGAATTTGCATCACAGGCATTTTACGAATAGGGTCACATTCCTCAAATTGACTCGGCACAATCGAACCTGTCACAGAAGCTATCGCCGCGAATTTATCCCCCTGTTCACAAGCCAATTTATAACTCATAAAACCACCATTTGACATTCCACAAGAATACAAACGGTTGTAATTAATATTGTAATCGACGGCTAAGGAGTCTACTAAATCTAATAAAAAGCTCACGTCATCAGCGCTACTTCCGCCTGGAAGTCCCACATTCCAACTGTTATCAATTCCATTCGGATAACAAACGATAAATCCACCTGCGTCAGCGGTATTGTCCATTGCGCTGTAGAATTGCTGCTGTTGCGCATTAGAAGTATAGCCGTGTAAATTGTACACAAATGGGTAAGAAACACTCGCATCATAACCTGTAGGCAAGTGTAAAATGTAATCTCTGGTCAGTCCGTCATGCTCGATTGTTCCTGTGGAAGTTTGAGCAAATGCGAAGCATGCAGTTAGAGAAAAGAGGATAGTGAAAGTAAGTTTTTGTAGCATTATTTTTTAAATATGAAGTATGAAATATGAATGTTTGCTGAGGTCGGACGCATTTCTATGTATTCAAATAGGTCTTAGACTCTACTTGTTCAAATATTTAAGAGAAATCTTCTTTTCTTGTTTTATCAGTAGATGTTTACACCTTAATTTCGCCAGTCAAATAGGTTACTGCATTGCCGCGTAATAGCACGCGTTCCCCATTCGCCACGCATTCTAAATTACCGATACGCTTAGATATTTGTCGGGCAGTTAGTGTCTTCTTACCCAACTTTTTCGCCCAGTAAGGTGTCATTGTCGTATGCGCAGAACCTGTCGTCGGGTCTTCGTCTACTCCAGCTTGAGGGTAAAAACAACGTGATACAAAATCAACATTATCACCCACTGCCGTTACAATTGTACCGCGACAATCATAGTTACTCAATAAACGAA
>CAZQTE010000127.1:3880-13139 GCA_964595615.1 uncultured Saprospiraceae bacterium | reverse complement strand
ATTTGACACAGATTTTGTATGATTTTTATGATTTATTATGTTTCAGCACGTCTGAAACATAATAAATCATAAACAATTCTGTGTCAAAAAAACTAAGTCATACATGGTTCAAGTCAGAATTGGAAAACTTCGTACAGTCTTTATTAGAAATTACTTCTTCACCTTCGCCAACTTCATCATAAAATTAGTCTCAAAAACAGTATAAAGCACATAGATTGGAATAAAAGGCAAAACCACAAAACGATTAGCAGGTTCGGCAACGACGACATAGCCAATAACCAGAAAAATAGAAAGAAAAAGCTTACCCATAATGACCATCATACTAAATCGCGTAAAATCATTTTTATTCTCAGATAGAGCGGCTTTTGTACCAAAGAAATACACTATCCAACTAAAAATCACGAAAAAAATAACGCTCGCCCAAGAAATGGGTGCGTAAGGTAAAAAGGTAGGCACGAAATATTGCAAAGCCAAAAATAAAACAATCAAAGGTAAAGTCACTGTGGCGAGACCTTTAAAAAAAGAGCTGTGTTTCATTATATTCTGGGTTGTGTTAGAATTCTTGTTTAGTGTTGTTCAAAAAAAGAAGGAATGTACTACGATGATACATTCCTTTCTTTATATTTGGTTCTCTGTCAAATCATGAGTCAGAGAACGTTCTATTTTTTAGGAGGATTAATCAAATCCTTCAAATTGGAATACATACTGACAAAAAGAAAAAAAACTGCCAAACCTGCTGTCCAATATGGCTTATCGGTTTGCATTTTTTCATCTAATTTTTGCCCGATGAGTACGCCAACTGTTACCGCAGCAGCCATAGAAAAGGCTAAACCACCATATTTTGCATAGGCGCGACGGTTTTCATCAGCGCGTTGCTTCTGCTCTTGTTGCTTTTCCGTTTGGTCTTGCTTCGACAATTGTTTTTGCTTTTGAGTTTGTGTTAGATTTTCCACCACTTGCGCCATTCAAACGAACATCACCGATAAGTGCTGCACCCATTTGTACGACTAATTTACTGTAGCGGATGTTTCCTTCGACATGTGCGTTTTCACGGATATTGAGGAGGTCTTTGACGTGCAAAGTTCCGTTGAATTTACCTTCGATAACGGCATTTTGACAGAATACTTCTCCGTCTATTTTTCCAGTAGGACCAATGATTACTTTCGCTTCACATTTAAGCGTCCCCTTGATAGTTCCGTCGATACGAATATCACTTGTGGAACTAATATTTCCTTCCACATTAGTGCCTGCGACAAGGCTATTCAATCCATTTGTCTGCGGCATTCCAGGTGCAGCGGTATTACGCGCTGCGCTCTCTTTTTTCTTACTGCTTCCGAACATTTTTGGCTAATTTAGTTTGCGTCAAAATTCAAAAATAATACCTGAATTTCCGCAATTTCGTTTGTGTAGTTTATCAGTATGCGTCAATCACTTCTTTATGTCTTTCCTCTTTAAAATGTTGACTTGTTCAGTCATTTTAACAGTCTCTCTCAAATTTAAAAGCGATTATTAGAAAGCGAAAATAGTAAATATTTTAGATTTTTTGGTAAGGAAGCAAAAGCATTGTTTCATATATTTATTTACTTAAACCGTTTTTACAAAAATAACATTACTTAAGTAAGCTGCAAACGTATATTTTCCTTAGGTTTTAGCGTCAATAATGCAGACATTTCTACATTCTGATTTGCTGCTAAACTGAAGTCAAATTTCTGCACTATAGAAGCCAAAATAAGCTGCATTTCCATCATTGCGAAGTGATTCCCGATACACATCCGAGGTCCTGCCCCAAAAGGCAAATACGCATTTTTCGGTCTTGCTTTCACCCGTTCTGGCGTAAATCTACCAGGGTCAAATTTCTCAGGATTTTCATAATATTTTTCACTGCGATGCAAAGCGTAAATACTTACCAAAACGATGGTGTCTTTCTTTACCTTTTCACCATTTATCTCATCGTCTTCAATGGCTTCACGACCAACAGCATGGGCTGGAGGGTAAAGACGCATTCCTTCTTCTATGACTTGTTTTGTGTATTGTAATTGGCGTAAATCGCCAAATTTAGGAGTGCGTCCTTCTAAGACTTCGTCCAGTTCTTGACGCAATTTTCTCACTACTTCAGGATGCTGAGAAAGCAAGTAAAATGTCCACGCCAGCGCATTGGCAGAAGTCTCGTGTCCTGCTGCAAATATCGTCACTGCCTCGTCCCGCAGTTGCTCATTTGACATGCCTTCGCCATTTTCGTCTTTAGCAGAAATCAGCATCGTCAACAAATCATTCGGCGGATTTTTTTCAACTTTTCGACTATCAATTAATTCATAAATTTTGGAATTAAATGCCTTTTTATCTTTCAAAAATTGCTTGTGTCTCCCATTGATATAATTAAATGGAATGAGCAATGGATTGTTAATTCGATGAACCATATACTCCTGCGCCCCTACCATTTGCTCGTAAACTTCATCAGGATTTAAATCATTATCAGAACTAAAAAGCGTTCGCAAAACCACATTGGAAGTCAGGTGCATCATCTCTTGTGAAATATCAATTTCACTGCCTCGACGGGCTTCTAATGCCTCTACATAATTCTCAGTTTCGGCAAACATTCCTTTAAATAAATCTTCCAATTGAGTTTTATAAAAAGTAGGTTGAATCATGCGTCTCTGCTTGCGCCAAAACTCTCCCTCACTCGTCACTAAACCCATTCCCAAAGCAAGGCGCATTTGTTTATAGGCGAAGCTTTTACGATAATTTTTTTGATTGGTTTGTAAGACATGTTTGACTACATTTGGGTCAGCAGTGCAGATAACCGTCCGCAATGGAATGTGGAGGTAAAAAGACTCTCCGTAGGTCTTATTTTTTTCGGCGATAAAGGCACCTGGATGCTGCAAAAACTCTTTACTTCGTGTAAATAGGTTATTCTCTTTGTAGGTTTTGAGCATAATTAGATTGATTTGAATGGTTCTATTTCTTTCGTCAAAGGTAAAAAAATAACAGCTCTAATTAGCTTTAGTTTTTGTTATCGAAAATGAATTATTTGCTAATGAAAATCAATCACAATTCTTTTATCAGACACAAAAAAGACAATTTATCTCCTCCAAATAAACTTTGTTCCGCTATCTTTGTCATTCTATTTTACACTCACTTCCAAATACAATACTCCCCAATTAATTTAGATTTACAGTAGTGAGAGAAAGCGATTGATACGTATCTCTTACTCACAAAATGACATTGAGTCACCTCGTGAGTTTATATTGTAGTGCAAAGACTAAAAAACACGATTTCAACTGTTAAAAACATAGCAATGAAGAAGTTTATCACCTGCATTCTTTTGTCAATTTTTGCCACATTTTCAATGGCGCAAAGTAGTTTTTCCATCACAGAAAAATTAGCGCAAAAGGAAATCATGCCAACGCAATTCACACTAACGCAAAAGACAGATGTCCCCAGCAAAATCACAGTCAACTATGGCACAAGTTCTTCAATGACAAACACTTACGAAACAAATTCAAATCTTACCAATCATAATATCGTCATAGAGAATCTCGAACCTTCTACTTTTTATTATGTCCAAGTCATCACAGAAACGGAAAACGAAACAGTAGTTGGCGAGACAAAAATAATGGCAACAGCATCTAACTCTACGGGTGAAATTCGCTACTTTTTCCTCAATGGTGTCGATGAGTCATTTAGCAATGGCGTACTACCTGATGGGGACCAATATCCAGAGGTTTTGGAGGCGATGTATGAACTGATTGACAATGCACAAGTGACAATTGATGTCGCAGTTTATAATACAAGTTGGTTTGAATTGGTGGATAGATTAGAGGATGCTGTTGGTCGCGGCGTGCAGGTGCGTTACATACATGATGATGAAACGAACAATAATGCTTTGCAAGGAAATCAAGATTTCCCAACTCTGGCGGGGAGTCCTGGAGACGGGATTATGCATAATAAATTTATGATTGTAGATGCGGAAGATGATTTGAATGCGCATGTGGTGACAGGTTCGATGAATTGGACTTTTGGTAATATCACTGAAGATTACAACAATACCCTAATTATTCAGGACAAAACTTTGGCTTTGAATTATACGATTGAATTTGAGGAAATGTGGGGCAGCAGCGGTGCCAATCCTGATGCTGGTAATGCAAAATTTGGTAACCAAAAATCGGATAATACCGCTCACAATTTCACAATTGCAGGTGTAGAAATGGAGTGCTACTTTTCCCCTTCCGATAATATCAACAATGCTATCGAGTCGGTGATAAACGGTGCAGAAGAAAGTTTAGAAATAGCGATGTTATTGATAACCAAAGAAGATGTGACGGAGGCGGTTAAAAATAGACGCTTTGCAGGTGTAGATGTGCGTGGTATTTTTGATAATGATGAAACGGATGAATTTGCATTTTTACAGTCAAATAACGTGAACGTTATTTATCATTATCCATCAGATATGATACATCATAAATATGCTATTGCAGATGCCAATGAGACGGACTCTGACCCGACGGTTTTGACAGGTTCTCACAATTGGACTTGGAGTGCCGAGAATATTAATGATGAGAATACGCTGATTATTCACGATGCTGATGCTGCAAATTTATTTTTACAAGAGTTTGAAGAACGTTGGAATGAGGTTGGACCAACCGCTGTACAAGATTTTTCTGCCTTACAAAGCGCGGCAGTTTTTCCGAATCCTTTTAGTAATAATTTCCAAATTCAACTGAGTGCAAAAACAGCCGACCGCGTGACGACCAGTTTGGTAAATGCTTTGGGGCAAGAAGTATATTCTACTGATAATGAATTGATTACGGGAGAAAATATGCTTACTTTCTCTATCGAAAATCTAACAAATGGTATTTATTTTTTGACAATGCGCGACCAAGAAGGGCAATATATTTTGACGGAGACATTGACTAAAAAGTAAATAGTTGATTGTGTTGATTAGTTGATTACAGCGCTTGTCTTTATCAACTAATTAACTTAATCAACCCAATTAACACAATCAACCACCATATGAAAATCTGGAAACACGAAGCAAATATCGAAGGCTTAAACAATATGTCGACCAACACTATGCTCGAACACATCGGTATTGAATGGACAGAAATCGGCGACGATTACCTCATCGCGAGAATGCCTGTGGATAAACGTACGCACCAACCTATGGGCTTACTTCACGGCGGCGCAAATGTCGTCTTGGCAGAAAGTATGGGAAGTACAGCTTCTGTTTTGTGTCTGGAAGATATGACTACACACAGCGTAGTCGGCGTAGAAATTAATGCCAATCACCTAAAAAGTGTCCGTAACGGTTGGGTTTACGGTACTTGCAAAGCTATTCGTGTTGGTCGCAAAATTCAAGTTTGGAATATAGAAATTCGGAATGAGAAGGGGGATTTATGCTGTGTGAGTCGCTTGACGGTTGCCGTTGTCGCGTTGTGAGTTATGAGTTATGAGTTATGAGTTATGAGTTATGAGTTGTGAGTTGTGAGTTATGAGTTATGAGTTAAGGGTTTTGAGTTGCGTGTAACTCAAAACCCTCAACTCATAAACCCTCAACTCGTTTATCCTGCTTTTTGTGCGTCTGCCTGCGCCGCCGCATTGTTCCCTAATGCCGCATTGGCTCTCGCTCTTGCTTGATAGAAAGTTTTATTGTTTGGATTGATTTGAATGGCTCTATTGAGACTTTCCAATGCCTTTTGTGGATTGCCGAGAATGTTGTAAGCTTGTCCACGTTCAAACCAGATACTAGCGTTATTTGGGTTTAATTTCAAATAAGCATCATGGTCTTGAATGGCTTTTACATGGTCTTCGAGTAAAGTGTACAACATCGCACGATTAGAGTAGCCATTTTTGTTCTTTGGGTCTAAGGCTAAGCCTTTATTTAAGCTTTGCATCGATGCTTGATAGTTTCCTAATGTGCCGTAAGCTGCTCCTTGATTGATATGAATTTCGGCGATGTCTGGCGATGCTCCTACCCCTTTTGTGAAGTCTGCTAATGCCAATTCTGGCTTACCATTTTCTAAGTATAACTTTCCGCGTGAATTGTAGATTTGTCCTTTTCTTCCATTAATTTCAATGGCTTTTGTGTAGTGATTAATCGCTGGATTGACCTCTTTTCGGTCGCGGTAATAGTGTCCGAGATTTATCCAAGGAGTCGTGACGTAATCGTAATATTTATTGACATGCGTCCAAAGGGTTTTACCATTTTCCCAAATCTTTACCTGCTGAAAACTCATGAATGCGTAGCTCAACATAACTGCCGCCGTCACGCCCATTATCGCCGTTTTCATTTGTGTTTTATTTTTCAATAAATAATCAAATCCATAAGCAGCAATAAAGAACAAACCAAGATAAGCCATATAGGTAAATCGGTCTGCAATATAACCTTGTCCTGCTGCCAATATTTGGAGTAAAAACATGATATTGAAAGTGAAGAATGCAATACCAAAGGTAATCGCACGCCAGTTCTTTTTGAAAGCAACAAAGAACAAACCTGCAAAGGCTGCCACCAATAATGGCGCAGTATAAAACGGTGTTGTCAGTCTCGCAGGATAAGGATACATAGGTGACATACGATACGGGAAAATCCATTTTACCAAATAAACACAATACGAGTACGCTCCTACTAAAAGACGCTCAAAAAAGCTGAAATTTGTATCATCATCTAAGGAACCATCTTCACCCAAAAAGTAAATACCCGTTAGTCCAAAAAGCAATGAACCGACCCAAAATGGTGTTTTTTCAATGATTAGTTTGAAGCTCAAATCGCGCTTAAACCAATAGTCAATAACTAATAATGTCAGCGGCAAAGAAACCGCTTGAATTTTCGAGAAGAGCGATAATACGAAAAGTCCGACTGTCCACCATAGATATTTCTTATGCTTTTCGGTCAAAAAGCGAATATAAGTCAACATCGCCCCGAGATAAAAAACACCAAACAAAACATCTTTTCTCTCCGTTGCCCATGCTACTGACTCCACTCGCATCGGGTGAATCCCAAACAACAAAGCCAAAAGTCCACTCGCCAAAGGACTCAAACCCATTCGTTTCCCAAATAGAAAGACGAAAAAGACACAAATCAGATGTAAAAGCAGATTGTTAAAATGAAAAACGGTAGGATTTAAACCAAAAATGGCTTTTTCTACGGCGAAGGTAAAAATGGGAAGTGGATTGTAATTTCCGATGACACGTCCGTGTTCTGGATGAAAAATACGTCCTACATTTTCAGCGGTAAATCCGTCCAAATTCGTATTCTCTAAAATATTGACATCATCATCCCAATTAACAAAATCATTGGATAATGTACCCGAAAAAACTAAAAATGTAATACCTAAAACGGCGAGAAGCATCCAAGAAATTTGGAAACCAGAATTGCTTTTTGCAGCGACTTTGCGCTTTGCTTTTTTTTGTTTCTTTTTGGACATAGAACGGCGGTCTGAATTTTGGAAAATTAATACCGTTTTACGTTGGGATGGGAAATATTGTTACGCCGTACCGGCTGCTTTAGCTGCCTTGGTCAAAAGTATATATAGACCTTGGAAGCTAAAGCATCCGGCACAGGGCTATTTATAGCCAAAATGCTTCAACATACGCTCATTATCACGCCAATCATCACTGATTTTCACATGTAATTCTAAGTGAACACGCGTCTCCAACCATTTCTCTAAAGACTTGCGAGACTCAGTACCCAAACGTTTAATCGCTGAACCACCTTTACCAATCAAAATTGGTTTTTGCGACTTACGCATCACATAAATTGTAGCATCTATGCGCGTTATAGCTTCACCACGCGTCGTTTCTCCTTCTTTAAAAGCATTGATAATAACCTCAGTAGAATATGGAATTTCTTGGTGATACAACTCCAAAATCTTCTCGCGAATAATTTCACTCACGAAAAAACGCTCTGGTTTGTCTGTCAATTGGTCTTTTGGATAATAGGGAGGTCCTTCGGGTAAATTCTCCATGATTAAGTCCGAAACTTTCTGCGTATTCAGTTTTTTCAAAGCAGAAATAGGCACAATTTCCGTAAATTTCAAACGACTATTCCACAATTTTATCAACTGCAAAACGCGCTCTGGCTTAACAGAGTCAATCTTATTAATCACCAAAAACAAAGGCGTATCAATCTTCTTCAGACGTTCGATAATTGGGTCATCATCTGCATAATTTTCATTCGCATCTGTCACAAAAAGCGTCAAATCACTATCATGAAAAGTCGTATTGACCATATTATTCATCGCAATCTGCATCTTGTAAGACGGGTCAGCGATGATACCTGGCGTATCACTAAAAACCACCTGAAACTCGTCGCTACTCAATATCCCGATAATCCGGTGACGGGTCGTCTGCGGTTTATTCGTGATGATACTCATTTTCTCACCAACTAAGGCGTTCATCAAGGTTGATTTTCCAACATTTGGTCGTCCGACAATGTTGACAAATCCTGATTTATGTGCTTTCTCTCCCATGTTAATTTTGAATGATGAATTTTGAATTTTGAATGAGTGCAGCCACTTTTCGCGAAATTAAGAACTTTCCTCGTATTCCTTTGGAAAAAGGAGAAATAACGGTCGTTTTTTTACCTTTGCAATCCATAAATCGAAGTATGTAGTGTTTCGTTCAATCCCGATGACTTTTTATCGGGAAAAAATTCAAAATTATTTATGAAATACAGAAGGCTCACCAGCGAAGAATTAGAGCAATTACAAGATAACTTTATCCGTTTTTTGGCGGCGCAGAGTATCACAGGTATGGATTGGACGACGATGAAGACCGCTAATCCGGAACGCGCGGAGGAATTAATCGAGCAATTTAGTGATGTGGTGATTGAAAAGACACTGCACAATGTGGAGTATTTGGAATACAAAGAAAAGCAAGACATGAAGATGTTTCATTGTCAAGAGGATAAGATTGTGATGTTTGGTTTGTTTGCAGAAGGGGCAACGGATTTAGATTTTACGTCTAATGATGCGCCAGATGTGATGATGGAAAAAATGAAGTCTTCTAATGCGAATCTGAAAGTTTATACTGCGGAAAAGGTCTATAAGGACGGGAAGCGTTTGGAAGAAATATTTAGAATGATAGAAAATGGGTCGAAGATTTCTCCTGACGGGGCGATGTATAAGACTTTGAAGGGCTTGGTTCAAAAATAATTTTGAATTTTGAATGACGAATTTTGAATAATGGGAAACAATTCTCTCAAACGATACAACACTTTCGGACTTGATGCTCAGGCACAAGAGATTTTTCGCGTGCGCTCTAT
>CAZQTE010000127.1:0-3780 GCA_964595615.1 uncultured Saprospiraceae bacterium | reverse complement strand
CCTATTCAAAATATTGGGGCTTATGGCGTGGAGTTAAAGGATATTTTTGAGGGATTGGAAGCGATGAATTTGGAAACGGGACAAATACGTTTTTTTGAGAAGACAGAATGTCAATTTGGCTATCGAGACAGCATTTTTAAGCGAGAATTGAAAGGTAAATACTTTATCACAAAGGTATTTTTACGATTGCAAGATGCAGAAAAAGCGAAGGTGAGCGTGGAGTATGGCGCGATTCGTCAAGTTTTAGAGGAGAAAAAAATTGATAAGCCGACAGTTAAAGATGTGAGTGATGCCGTGATTGAAATTCGTCAATCCAAATTACCTGACCCAAAAGTTTTGGGTAATTCTGGTAGCTTCTTTAAAAATCCTGTAATATCTAAAAAGCACTTCCTCTCTGTCCAGAAAAACTTTCCTGATATTGTCTTTTATGATTTGCCAGACGAGACGGTTAAAGTGCCTGCGGGCTGGCTGATTGAGCATGCAGCTTGGAAAGGGAAACGTATTGGGAATACGGGTAGTCATGCGCGTCAAGCTTTGGTTTTGGTGAATTATGGCGGGGCGACTGGTATGGAGATTAAAGCGCTTTCAGATGATATTATTGCTTCGGTGAAAGCGAAATATGATATTGAATTGGAACGAGAGGTGAATGTTTGGTAAGATTTTTTATCCACTTATGATACCCAGCAAAAAACCGAATAATTGTTAACTGTTCGGCTTCTTTGGTTATTTTTCCTCGACTTTGTAATAATCGCGTACAGACTGTAACAGACCTGCTTTATCTTTTTCATTTAATTCAATCTCCACAAACCAAGTTTTCAGAACCTGTGCACCTGCGGTTTTTACGGTGTGTTTTTTCAATAGCTTACGCAAAACAACTGCCATTTCAAGAGAGCTATCTGCTGAACGCGCAGTCTCCGCATCCGAAAGATGAGGCATCATTTTTAGTATGAAACAAAGGAATTTGATTGATTTTAAAGTGTCTGCTTTAATCTTACCCTTAATTTCTCCCTTAATCTCACCTCTGATTTCACCTCTGATTTCACCTTCACGTCTTCCCTCTTTCCTCAAAGTATCCGCATAACTCCCCGCTATTGTCTGTGTCATTTTGGCTCTTTTTTATAATAATCGCGTACAGACTGTAACAGACCTGCTTTATCTTTTTCATTTAATTCAATCTCCACAAACCAAGTTTTCAGAACCTGTGCACCTGCGGTTTTTACGGTGTGTTTTTTCAATAGCTTACGCAAAACAACTGCCATTTCAAGAGAGCTATCTGCTGAACGCGCAGTCTCCGCATCCGAAAGATGAGGCATCATTTTTAGTATGAAACAAAGGAATTTGATTGATTTTAAAGTGTCTGCTTTAATCTTACCCTTAATTTCTCCCTTAATCTCACCTCTGATTTCACCTCTGATTTCACCTTCACGTCTTCCCTCTTTCCTCAAAGTATCCGCATAACTCCCCGCTATTGTCTGTGTCATTTTATCTAATTTTTTGATGAATTTCTTTGCGTCCTCTTGTTCAAAACGATGCAACTCAAAAACATATTTTAAGAGAGCATGAATAATCCTTTTCTTTTCCTCTTCATCCAATTCATACTCAAAAGTAAACAATTCTGCTGAATTTTGCAATATGTACTCCTTATCGTTTTTGTGTTTAAAAAGAAGAAATGTTTTGGGCAGCATCGCACCATTCTTTACAGAAATAATAACTTCTTTAGCAATTTTCCCCAAGTCAATCACCTCATATTGAAAAGTCGGTAGAAAGGGATTTAATTCCTTTTCTGGCAAATAAGTCATGTCTTCTAACTCATGTCTTTTCCACCTTTTCTCTCCATGATAAATGAGTATCGGCAATATCAAATCAAGTTTTTTACTCTTATCTTCCTGATATTGCCGCCGATATCCCAAGGTCAAATATTGTAACAACTGTACGGGCAGACCTTTATCAAAATAACTTTTATGTTCTAGCAATATAGAGATAGAAAGCTTTTTGCCATTTTTACGCGAACAAGAGTAAATTATATCCGCAAAATATTCTTTCAGTTCCTCGTCAATAAAACTCACATTTTCTATATGCAAGGTATCTAAATCTAAAGTAGCGTAAAGTTTTGGGTCAACAAAATGAGTCAAAAGTGCGCGGACTTCACGCGCAGATTCAAAGGTATCTTTAAAAAGTTTGTCGTGTAAATTATTGTGTTGTTCAGCCATAGTATAGTTTTTTGGTTTTGGTTAAATGGATATAAAAAACCGTCATATTTTAACCACCTTCACATTCCCCTTATCCGCCAAATAGCGCGCAATAATTCGCTTATTTTCTGGATTATTTGGATAAGATTTAATACACTCAAAAAGGTCTTCTACACTATTCGTTTCTTCTTTCGATATATATCCAAAACCTTGATAATCACCGTCTTGCACCAAAGTTACAAACTGTTCATCCTCATCGCGTCCAGTATCCAAAACAAAGAAATCTTCCTCAAAAGTCACTCCTAAAATATCTAATGCTTTACGCGCACGTTCGTTGTATTCCTCTGGCGTTTCATCAAATTTACACGCGCCTTTACATTGACGCAAATGGTATTTAAAACAAGCAGAAGAGGACTTATCCAAACCACAATATTTATCACACAGTTCAAATTCGCTCACTGCATAAGCGAGTCGATTTTTAGCTTTGACCAATTTCGGAAATTCACCTACTATATTGTAATCCTTGCGCATTTTCGCCGTCATCTTCACCGCATCAAAACAAATATAGCCTTCCTCATTTTCAAAAGTATAAACCGCATACGGGAAAAATTGGGTGCGTTGCGCCCGATTGACAGGCGGACGTAAACGCTTAATTTCATGACTTTCTAAAAGCAATGCTCCTAATTCTGAGCCTGTCAATTCAAAAGTAATATCATGCACCAAACGCTGTAATTTTGCAGATTTATCAGACTTTTCTGCAAAATGCTGCGCGATACGTTTACGAATATTGATGCTTTTTCCAACATAAACACAGTCGCCATTGATGTCATGCATATAATAAACACCACAAGCATCAGGCAAGGCATGCACCATATCAATCGTCATACTTTTGGGCAACATCGACTCTTTCATGCCGAGGTTAACCATATCTTCGACCGTCTCCTCCCCTGTTTCGACTTTCAGTATCTTTTCAAAAAGTTCCACTGTCGCCATAGTATCCGCCATAGCGCGGTGGCGGTCATTAACTTTTATTTTAAAATGCTTAATTAAATTTCCCAAACTATAAGAACGCAAGCCTGGAAACGCCTTCCGACTCAAACGCACTGTACACAACTGTTTGCGGCTATAAGAAAAACCTAAACGCTTAAATTCTTCCTTAATAAAACTATAGTCAAAACGCACATTATGCGCCACAAAAATCGTCCCTTCGGTGATACGCACTACCTCTTTCGCTATCTCATAAAACTTAGGGGCATTGGCAACCATATTGTTGTCAATACCTGTCAAACGCGTGATATTGTAAGGAATAGAAGTCTCCGGATTGACTAAAGACTCATAGGTATCTAATATCTTTTCACCGTCATGAACAACGATTGCTATCTCCGTAATTTTATCCCGTGCAGCGCGTCCTCCTGTTGTTTCAATATCAATTATGGCGTATTTTTTCTTACTCATGTATTTTTTTAGTTGACTGTTGTTGGTTGTCAGTTGACAGTCTTGCGTCTTTGTAACTGGTGCAAAAATAAACAAATAATTTACAATTAAAGTTTAAAAACACATTTTAAAACAAAAATTTATTGGTTATTGTGTT
>CAZQTE010000126.1:0-13186 GCA_964595615.1 uncultured Saprospiraceae bacterium | reverse complement strand
AAGCCCAAACTGAGAAAAAATTCTCTCTGTCAAACCTTTATAAGTTATTCTTTCAACGACCCATAGTGACGAAAGTAGTAAATTTTAAGGAAGCAACAAATCATTTGTGAAGGGAAAAGGAAATCTTACCTTTGCGCACAAGAATAACAAAATAGCCAATAATATAATAACTAATAAACACCATGATTGAAACACATACACATTTATACGCGGAACAATTTGACACAGATAGGGCAGAGGCGATGCAACGGGCTTTTGATGCGGGGGTCACAGAGATGTATTTGCCTGCAATAGATAGTGAAACACATCAGGCGATGCTGGATTTAGAAGCAGCATACCCTGACCGTGTTTTTTCGATGATGGGCTTGCATCCTTGTTCTGTAAAGGAAAATTATGAAGAAGAATTAGCAATAGTTAAATCACATTTAGATGCTAGAGCATTTTGTGCAATAGGAGAAATCGGCATCGATTTATATTGGGACAAGACGACATTCGAAATTCAAAGAAAAGCTTTTAAACAGCAAATAGCGTGGGCGAAAGAATTAAATATTCCAATTATTATTCATTCGCGTAATAGTACAGAGGAAGTTATTGAAGTTTTAAAAGAAGAAAAAGATGAACGATTGAGAGGAATTTTTCATTGCTTTGGCGGTACGGTCGAAGAGGGACGAAGAATTATTGATTTAGGTTTTTATTTAGGAATAGGAGGAGTCGTTACTTTTAAAAATGCAGGTTTAGATAAGACTGTTGCAGAGTTGCCATTAGATAGTTTAGTCTTAGAAACAGATGCGCCTTATTTATCTCCAGTGCCTTATCGAGGTAAACGAAATGAGACGTCATATTTACGTTTGATAGCGGAGAAAATAGCTGCAGTAAAAGGAGTCGAATTTGCTGAAATTGAAGAACTTACAACACGTAATGCAAAAAACATTTTTGGGATGAACAACCAAAATGAATAGAATTTGCATCTATCTAAAAAAGAAAATTGCGAAAAATGTAATGTTTTCGTTGAAGAATCGACAAAAAGAAAATGAATCTGTCAATTTTTTTTGATTTATACATTCTTTTTACAATTTTTGTGACTGCGTTATTGAAACTTGGAATAAAATCATACGTAACGCACCGCTTAAAGTAAACTACACACACCGTATTGACGAAAGAGTCTACGTTAAAAAAGAATTGAATTTTTAGGAAAAAAGAAAAATTAACTGCGGCTTCTATTACTAATAAATTAAAGCTGTAATCTTTTGAATTGTTGATTTTTTTGAATGTAAAAGGAGATTTTTGGTGATACAAACTTATCATATAGATTCTCATTTATTCTACTATCTTTGCGTGCCTTAAGGAAAAGGTTGTAAGTTTTTCCATTCGGAAATTTTACTACAATGATAAAGAAAATGGAAATATGATATGTTTCTATAAAAGTCTTCTTTTAGAAAGAATATGTGGGTAGTTTACCTCCTCTAAACGTTAAAATAGGTCACTTACCTAATAAAACGGACTCTTATCTTTTCCTTATTGAAAAAATAATTTTGTTCTATATTCTATCAGGTATTTTCTTTTATGAAGGAAGATAAACTAGATAAAAAGGATAAATTGTTTACGGAGAGGTGCCGGAGCGGTCGAACGGGCACGCCTGGAAAGCGTGTGTACCTTCACGGGTACCCAGGGTTCGAATCCCTGTCTCTCCGCTTGTTTTTTCTATTAAAAGATATTCAACGATTTTTAGGTTCGTATTGCTTTAGTTTGAAGTCAAAATTGCCATATAATATTTTGAATCAAACATTTTTTGCTAAAAAAGTCTACGAATCAGATTCATTTTTCTTTTTTTTCCATTTCATATTTATATTGCGAAATATTTTACTTTACTTCATGCCGCGATTTGAGTTTGTCTCTTTTGATAAGCAAAATCCGTTATGAAGTTAAGGATTTTATCTTTGAGTTTTTCCATTCGTAAGAACTTGAAAATAAATGAATTATACTTTTTTATTCACGGCTGACAAGCTTATAGGTTTTTTAGATTATTATAAACCAATTTGTCAGTTATTTCATCAATTATAACAATCGTTAAACCTTATTGACTATGCGAAAGTTACTTGCACTCTTGCTCGTCTTTGGAATTGCTTCCATGTTTATGGCGGATGCTGCTTTAGCTCAAGAAGTAGCGGCGGAGCCATCAGGCTTCCAAATTTTAAAAGAAAAATTCATTGAAGGAGATTGGCGCTTCATGAGTTTGGTATTAGTATGTTTGATTCTTGGTCTTGCTTTCTGTATTGAAAGAATTATCACATTGAACATCGCTACAACTAACACTGACAAATTATTAGAACGTATCAACGAAAGTTTGGCTTCTAATGACCTCGAAGGTGCGAAAGAAGTATGTCGCTCAACTGCTGGTCCTACTGCATCTATCTTGCATGAAGGATTGAAAAATGCAGGTGGTGGCGCAGAAGCTGTTGAAAAAGCAATGGTTTCTTATGGTTCAGTTCAAATGGGTCTCTTAGAAAGAGGTTTGGTTTGGATTTCTCTTTTCATTGCGATTGCTCCGATGCTCGGGTTTATGGGTACGGTAATCGGTATGATCCAGGCATTTGATAAAATTGCCGAAGTAGGTGATTTATCTCCTGCAGTCGTTGCCGACGGTATTAAGGTAGCCTTATTGACTACTGTATTCGGTTTGATTGTAGCGATTATTTTGCAGATTTTTTACAACTACATCGTTAACAAAGTGGACAGCATTACATTGAAGATGGAAGATTCTTCTAATGGCTTAGTTGACTTGTTGGCTTCTAACGGTTACTTTAAGTAAGCGTTGCGTAAAAGTAGTTTGATAAGGTAAACTGATGATATATATAATGAGGGCTTCCCGATTTGTGTCGGGAAGCGCCTTATTTTAAATCTCTTTTGCCTTTAAAATCAATATTAGGATTATAGACACACCATTATATTGTGTTTCTACATCTTACTTATTGATTGTTTCAGAAAAATCTTTATCGTAAACAATTAAATCAACCGTAATGAACAACTTGTATACAATGCTTTCGAAGAATGGTTCTACCATTGCCTTCGGTCTTGGAACTGCAATTTGCGCTATATTTTTGGTTAGTGTTTTCTCTCAAATCGGAGATAAGAACACTATCGAAGAGTTAATTGCAACTGATATCTTTGACTTAGGCTTGAAATTGACTATTCTTTTAACAGCTCTTTGTGCTATCGCTATCATCGGATTTGGATTATTCCATGTCGTGACTGATTTGAAAGGTGCATTTAAGGGGCTTATCGGAGTTGGTATCTTAGCAGCCGTTTTTGGTATTGCTTATTCTACTGCTACTCCAGAAGTTGCAGGGAATCCAATTTTTGATACAATCCAAGATTTCAAAATCTCGGAGGGTGTTTCTAAATTTATCAGCGGTGCTATCATCGCAACCTTGGCAACTTTATTAATTGCCGCAGTATCTTTAATTGGTTCTGCTATCGTTAACCTTATTAAATAGTCTGACTTATGGCTCGTAAAAGTTCAAGAGACAGAATGAAGAATGAGATCAATGCTGGCTCGATGGCCGATATTGCTTTCTTGTTACTTATCTTCTTCTTGGTAACAACTACCATTGCTGAAGATAAGGGGATTCTTGTGAAGCTTCCGCCATGGTCAGAAGATGAACCGGATATTACTAAATTGAAAACACGAAATGTATATTCAGTATTAGTAAATGCGAATAATCAACTCTTAGTACGTGGAGAAGAGAAAGAACTCAAAAATCTCAAAGAGAATACAATTGAGTTTATTACTAATCCAAAACGTGCAGAGGATTTAGCGGAAAGTCCGACTAAGGCAATCATTTCTTTAAAAAATGACCGTGGAACGAATTATAAGACTTATCTCGAAGTTTATAACGAACTAAGAGCAGCTTATAATGAAATCTGGGAAGCTCAAGCGCAAAAGCGTTATAGTAAAGCTTATGAAGATATTCCAATCGCTTATAAAAAAGCAATTAGAGGAGATTTTCCATTAGTAATCTCAGAAGCGGAACCAACTTCCTTTGGAGAAGAGTAAGCTTTAGTCTAACAAAACACTGTGTCGGAAGGGATTTTATTGATGATATTTCAATACTTGTCCGACCAAACAGCAGTCGTCGAACACTACTGTTTTTAGTCAAGTAGAGAAGAAATGCTTTTGCGTTTTTCTCATCAATCACAGTCCTTTTTAACACTGGATATTATTTTGAGTCCAATCAAAATAATTCCTTAAAATATCAGAAGTTATGTCAAGATTTAGTTCCAAGCGTGGGAAAGAGAATCCGGAGGTTTCTACGGCTTCTTTACCTGATATTATCTTTATGTTACTTTTCTTCTTTATGGTGACGACGGTTTTGCGTGATGCAGAATTGAAAGTGGGAGTAGTTACCCCTACTGCGACAGAAATGACCAAATTAGAGAAGAAATCTTTGGTAAACTACATCTATGTAGGAAGACCAACGAAAAAGTATCAGAGTGTATATGGTACCTCACCACGTATGCAATTGGGAGATAAATTTGCCGTTGTGGAAGATATTCCGCTTTTCTTAGAGAAACACCGCATAACAGTACCTGAACAACAACAGCCAGGTATTACATCTTCACTACGTGTGGATGGAAAGGTGACGATGGGAATTGTGCAGGATATTAAAACGCAATTGCGTAAGTCTAACCAATTGAAAGTCAACTACTCTGCTAAGAAACGTGCAGAGGACTTAAAATAAGAACTCTTTGGTTTTTATATAAAAGGGCATATCCGTTATCGGAGATGCCCTTTTTGCGTTTACTGATTTAGTATAAAAATCAAAATACTGAGGAAAAGTATAGAAACAAAAAAATAGAAAAAGAGTGGTATTTGTGCGATGTTAAGAGAAAAGGACAGAGCTTTTTTTAGTTGAGCACTTTCTTGTGAAAATATTTCTGATTGAAGTGTTAGAAAATCCTTTTTATTCTTGCTCTTATCCACTTCTATAGCTGCACTTATTTCTTCTAATTTTAGTTGGTCAGAGATAAAAGACAGTATTTGTACTACTATCCATTTAATAGGTCGACCGATAATAGGAATTCCTTCGGTAAAAGCGACTGCCCAAAAAGGAATAATAATGATGTGAATTATGCCTTTAAAAACTAAAGTAAATATGCGACGTCTACTTTTAGGAGAGATTTGATTTTTGATTTTATCAATATCAGAAACAACGGATTTCATTAAGTCTATAGCGTACTCAATAATTCGCCAGATGTCCAGTTTTAGTTTTCTGACTAATAGAATTAGACCAAATGAGCCTCCGACAGATAAAAATAAACAGAAGCCAGCCGCAGTATAAATTACATACTCAAATTCATTCTCTAAATCTATCAGCGTAAAGCCAATCAGGAAAGCGATGAATGAATATAAGATTGGTTTTAATGTCCAGTTCGTTACATATACTGGGAAGTTCATTAGCTCAACTAAATTCGCTACCAATTCCTCATCTCGGTATTTTTTTATATCCACGCCGAGCTCATCTTGAATGCGCTTATCTAAATTATCAATGTCTGTTTGAGTTCTGATTTTCATTTTGGGAATATTTTGGTGTTTTAAATTAATTCAGTACAACGAAAAAGAGGAAGAGCGACATTAGTCATCCTTCCTCTCTTGAGACTTAAGTTTATTATTTACCTCAAACGGTCATAAGAAGACCTAACCAACTTCTCATCTTTTCCAATGTAAAAGTTCGCTAAGAAGAGTAAAATAATACCGACAATCGGAGTATAAGCTCCAATACCGTCATCTACGACAATATCAGTAGTCATAGTCTGATAATCTTGCCAAAAGAAGACAACTGTAAGGACAACAGAAATAATCGTTGCTATCGCCGCTATACGCGTCACTAACATTTGTTGTTTTCTATTTTTAAATAGGAAAATAGCTATTAACGCTAGTACTCCTGACAGCGCATAAGCAACAAGCAAGATTGTATTGTCTTGCAAGTTGTAAAGCATGTCGTCTGTGAAAAGAGTGGAGTTCGCGATTTTTTCATTCACTTCAGCAAATGGTAATCCGAAAACAGAAAGATTTGCACCAGCAGCAAGTGCCAGAAAGAGGCTTTGAATTCTTTGTATCATTTTTTTTATTTTAACTGAGAGTACAATGCTCTCGTATTTTTTTTATTCCCATTCCATAGCTAAAATGGTCTATGTTAAAATTACTTACTTAACTGATTATTAAATGGTTATCATTTTTAGTGACCGACCATTTTTATAGTGGAATGGGAATAACTAAGTCCAAAGTTATATGCCGTCTACCGTCAAGCGAAGCGACCGTCCACCGTCTACCGTTTTCTCACTTTACTCATAAATGTTCTCTGGCTCAATTGGTTTTTCCTCTGAAATCAAGAATAAGCCAACGAAAGTCAAAATTCCATTCAACAAGATAATCATGTGTCCCAATTTAAAATTGATGAATAGATTATTTGCATCCAAAATATAAGACAAAACAGGAGTAATCAAACAGATAACTAAGACTAGTATTTCCTTCTTAAAACGTCGATTGGTTAGCATTCCAAAACTAAATAAACCTAGTAATGGACCATAAGTCAAGCCTGCCCATTTAAAGACATTATTTATCACTGCATCATCATTTAATGCATTGAAAATCAAAATGACAAATAATAGTAAAACGGAAAAACCTACGTGTACCCAAAAGCGCGTTTTCTTCTTTTCATCTTCTGGTTTCTCGCTTTTTTCAAAACCTAAAAAATCCACACAAAAAGAAGTCGTCAATGCTGTCAAGGCACTATCTGCACTTGAATAAGCCGCAGCGATTAATCCTAAAACAAAAACTATTCCCGTGGCAGGCGACAAGTATTGTAAAGCGATAGTTGGGAAAAGTTGGTCGCTTTTTGTTGGAACTTCTAAACCAATATTTGCAGCATATAAATATAGCAATGCGCCTAAAGTCAAGAATAAAAGATTGGCAAAAACTAAAATTATACTGAAAGTAAACATGTTTTTTTGAGCATCGCCAAGACTGCGACAACTCAAGTTTTTCTGCATCATATCTTGGTCAAGCCCTGTCATTACGACCGCAATCAAAGCTCCAGAAATAAACTGCTTAAAGAAATTATTTGGGTCGGACCAGCCACCTTCAAAGTAGAAAACCTTAGAGTATTCGCTATTGCGTACGATTTCGAAAAGGTCACCGATACTTTTTTCCATAGAAGTTCCAATCGCCGAAATCGTCAAAATAACCGCCGCCAACATACAAATCGTTTGCAAAGCATCCGTCCAGACAATCGTTTTTATTCCACCTTTAAAAGTATAAACCCAAATCAAAAGGATAGTTGCGGAGACTGTTACCCAAAAAGGAAAATTAAACGGTGCGACACCTAATACGAATTGGTCTAAAACAATCGCCACTAAATATAAACGAAAAGAAGCTCCAATTACTCGCGAAAGCAGGAAGTAACCAGCTCCCGTTTTATAAGAAATATCGCCAAATCGTTGACCTAAATAACCATAAATGGAAGTCAATTTTAATCGATAATAAAGCGGTAAAAGTACTGTTCCAATCACCAGATAGCCAGCCAAATAGCCTAAAACCATTTGCATGTAGCTAAAATTCATATTTCCTTTTCCCGCACCGACGACGCCTGGAATAGAAATGAAAGTAACTCCAGATAAAGATGCCCCAATCATACCAATGGCAACGAGTAGCCAAGGAGACTGACGACCAGCAACAAAGAAATCTTCGTTGTCTGCATTGCGTCCTGTCCACCAAGAAACGCCCATTAACACTAAAAAATAAGCGATAATGACCGAAAGAATGACTGTAGGTGTTAATTGTTCTAACATAAAAAGTAGTTATTTGACAAGTGCAAAGGAACTAAACTTTTTAGATAAAAGTAAACTACTTATTCGTAATTTCGGTTCTTTGAGAAATTGTGTGCAATTTTGCACCCGCAAATTACATTCAAACTCTGTTTGAGTATTATTACTTTGCACTCAAACGGAGTTTGAGCGTACTTTCTCAATATCAACAATGAGCGAACTGACAAAATTTTCTGACCTCAATCTTAATTCTGCTTTGTTAAATGCTTTGCAGGATATGGGATTGGAATATCCAACACCGATACAAGAGCAAGCATTTTCTCCGATTATGTCTGGACGTGATGTGATTGGTACTGCGCAGACGGGTACAGGTAAGACTTATGCCTACTTGCTGCCGATACTACGTCAATGGAAATTTACGAAGAGTCGTGACCCGCGTGTATTGATAATTGTGCCGACGCGCGAGTTAGCAATCCAAGTAGCAACAGAGATAGAAAAATTGACAGAGTACATGAGTACGCGTGTCAAAGCGGTCTATGGTGGTACGAATATCAATACGCAGAAAATTGCTCTTATTGAAGGTCAAGATATTGTCGTGGCGACACCTGGACGATTAGTAGATTTGGCTTTGCATGGCGCATTGAAGCTGAAAGCTGCAAAGACTTTGGTGATAGATGAGGTGGATGAAATGTTGAATTTAGGTTTTCGTCCGCAATTGGTGAGTCTTTTAGATTTGATGTCTAATAAACGCCAAAATTTACTTTTCTCGGCAACTATGACCGATGAGGTAAAGGATTTAATTGAAGATTTTTTCAATGGTCCTATTCACATTGCGGCAGCAGCAGTGAGTATGCCAGCGGAGAAAATTGATATGTATTTGTATCATGTTCCAAATTTTAATACAAAAGTAAATCTACTTATTGAGCTATTTGAGACTGACTCAAGCATGGAAAAAGTCTTGGTGTTTACGCGAAATAAAAGGCACGCAGACAAACTCCATGAGATGATGACTTTCCAGTATCCAGATAAAATTGGAGTCATTCATTCCAATAAATCTCAAAATCTTCGGATTAGGACTGTTAAGAAATTTGCGGAAGGCGATTATCGCGCATTGATTGCAACGGACATTATCGCGCGTGGTTTGGATGTAGAAGGCATTACGCATGTTATCAATTTTGAATTGTCAGAAGTGCCTGAAAATTATGTTCACCGAGTAGGACGTACCGCGCGGGCTGATGCTTCTGGTATTGCTCTTTCTTTTGTTTCGGAGAAAGAATTACCTTATTTGGAAGGAATTGAGACTTTGATACTGCAAAAGATTGATGAGCGTGAGATGCCAGCAAATGTTGAGATTTCCTTTGAGCTTATTCCTGATGAGATTGAAAAAATGGGTGGAGATAAGGATTATTTGGGGGCGAAAAAGAAAACTACTAAAGGTGCATTCCACGATAAAAAAGAGAAGAATAAAAAAGTGAATCGTGCGCAAGAAAAGCGTATGGCACGTAAAGCACAAAAGAAGAAAGCAAAACGTAAGAAGAAAAAATAAGAGAATAAATAGAGTTGTTGAGTTCAGAATTTTGACAAGATACTTTGTCAAAATTCTGAATCTATTTCTACAGCATTCCTAAACTGTCATTATTTGATGAATTTTTACTTTCATAATGAAAAATAAAATACGCCTATTTCCTAGCCCCTATCTTTTTTAAAGAAAAAGTGATATATTTGTTTTCTCATAAATAATTGATTATCAAAAACTTGCCCTCTTTTCCTCCCTATTGGATATTATTTAGATTATGTTCCGGCACGCTAATTGGTTTCTTGAATAAAACATATTATAATTAATTTTATTATGTTTTGTCCGCATTCTAAACAAGATAGAGCTTACTGACGTAAGATTTATCAGAAAAAATGCGAGAGAAGTTAAATGCTATATTCCCTACTGCCGAGAAAACAAACATAGAACATTAAGAGGAGGAACTTTTTCCAAGCAAAGAAATATGTTGGGTGAACAAAAGAGTGCAGAAAAGCATTTTCAATAATACCGAAACAAAAAATCTTTACAAAAATTCTCTGATGTCTGAGAGACACTAATTTCCTAAAGTTATTTAAAAACTATGGCAATGCTGAAGCAGAATTTAGGCCAAAAGATGTTACAAAAGCTGTCACCGCAGCAGATTCAATTAATGAAACTGTTGCAAATACCGACGGCCACTCTTGACCAGCGTGTGAAGGAGGAATTGGAGGCAAACCCTGCTTTGGAGGAAGGGGAAGACCGTGAGGATAGCCTAGAGCAACCTCGCTCTGATGAGGACGAAAAGTCTAAAGAGGATGATAATAATTTTGATGAAGAAATCGAGTTTGAGGAACCAGCACGTGAAGAAGAATTTGAATTAGACGACTATTTGTCAGAATATATTGAAGATGACCCGTCTTCCTATAAACTGAAAGTAAATAATTTTTCTGCAGATGATGAGGAAAAAACAATTCCAATTGCTGTAGAAAGTACATTCCATGAGCATCTTGAAACTCAATTAGGAATGCTTGATTTGGAAGATGAACGCGAGCTAATTGTTGCAAAACAAATCATTGGTAGTATAGATGATGACGGTTATTTACGCCGTGAACCTATTGCTATTATTGATGACTTGATGTTTTCTCAAAATGTAAGTTCAACAGAAGAAGAAATTGTTGAAATCCTAGGACAAATCCAACAGTTTGATCCTCCAGGTATTGGTGCACACAACTTGCAGGAGTGTTTATTAATTCAATTAAAAGCACGCTATAAAAAAGAAGAAGATGATGCTAATTGTCCAAATTTGCGTTTGGCTATTCGTATTATAGAAGATTGTTTTGATGAATTTTCAAAGAAACATTATGTACGTTTACAGCGTCAGCTCAGTGTAAATGAGCAGCAATTAAAAGATGGTGTTGAAGAAATCTTGAAGTGTAATCCAAAACCTGCAAGTGGTTTTAATGATAAAAGTAGTCGCAATACTTTTTATGTAGTTCCAGATTTTTTGCTTTCAAATCGTGAGGGAGAATTAGAGTTAGACTTGAATTCTCGTAATGCTCCAGATTTGCGCATTAATGAACACTACAAAGATATGTTGATGACATATAAAGACAGCACTAAAGGGCGTCGTGCAAAAAAAGATGAGAAAGAGGCTGTTATGTTTATCAAGCAAAAAATCGATAGTGCAAAGTGGTTTATTGATGCTATTCGTCAGCGTCAGCAAACGATGTATAAGACAATGTATGCGATTCTACAGTACCAATATGATTTTTTCTTAACAGGGGATCAAAAGAAGCTGCGTCCTATGATTTTAAAGGATATTGCAGACATTACGGGTTTAGATATTTCTACTGTTTCGCGTGTTGCAAATAGTAAATTTGTTCAAACTGAATTTGGGACAAAGCGATTGAAAGACTTCTTTTCTGAGAGTTTACAGACAAAATCAGGAGAGGAAGTTTCTACATTAGAGGTTAAGAAAATCTTGACAGAAGTCATTGAAGGAGAGCATAAACGTAAGCCGCTTTCTGATGAAAAATTGAAAAATATTTTACGTGAAAAAGGCTACAATATTGCTCGACGCACAGTAGCAAAATACCGGGAACAATTGAATATCCCTGTTGCACGATTGCGTAAAGAATTGTAAAAACAAAAAAGCCTCTCAGATTTTCCTGAGAGGCTTTTTTTAGCGTGTTAATACAATATAATCTCTTAAAAGAGTTTTCAAAAATTCGACTTTATTTTTTGGCTCCTCAATAATATCCAATTTTTCTCGCACCTTTTTGACGACTTCCAATATTACTTTTTTATGTGCATCGTTTTTAAATTCAGAATATCTATTCAATGCATTTTTTATTAAGAGCATATCTTGTTCACTCAATTTTTTTACATCAAAATATTGAGGTTCATAGTCATCTATTGTATTGATTTTCAATATGTCAGACAATATGAAACGTAAGTTTTGCTTTACTTTAATTACAGTCGTATTGGCGGTCATATCTCCTAATCGTTGTCTTCTATCTGATGAACTAGTCAATAAGACTGCTATAATTCCGAAAGAAAAAACGACATCTACAATTAAGAAAGTTGCCCTCAACAAGAAATCACCAATAGTAGCTTGTTGACCATCCATGCGTACGACTTGAATGCCCATAGCTTTTTTACCTACAGATTGACCATTTGCCAATAATTCCATAAAAAAGTGGTAGAGTATTAATTCAAAAAAAGGTAAAAATCCAAAAAGAAAAGCATACATGCCTTCGTCTTCAATTTGAAAAACACGAATAAGTAGAGAAGATAGAAATGTATGCACTGTTGCAATAAGGAGCATATCAATCATATAAGCAAAAATGCGGTCACTCACTGTTGCTAATTCATATTCTATTGTTACATTTTGCGTTGTCCTGATGTCAATTGTTCTCATTGGAGAAGTTTAGAGTTTATCTTGGTTTTCAGTTTCGTTTTTGTTTTCTGCAAAAAATTGCCAAATCGAGTCTTCTTTAGGAAGAGGTGCAATAACTTTTTCTTGGACTCCTGTAACTGGGTGATTAAAAGTCATCTTCCAAGCATGTAAATGAATAGAGCGGTCTTTATTTCCACGTCTTGCACCATATTTTACATCCCCTTTGATAGGACTACCAATAGCTCCTAATTGTGCACGAATTTGATGATGTCTTCCTGTTATTAGTTCTATTTCTAAAAGAGAGTAGTTATCACTTTTTCCAATTACTTTATAGTTAAGTTCTGCGCGTTTTGTATGTTCTTGAGGCTCTTCATAAGCTTTAGTCTTATTACTTTTTTGATTTTTTATCAAATAATGAACAAGAGTACCCTTATCCTTCTTTGGCTTATTTTTAACTACGGCAAGATACGTTTTTTGAGTTTTCCTTTCACGAAATTGTTCATTCAAACTTTGGACAGCCCCAGTAGTTCTTGCGAACAAAACAACGCCACTAGCAGGGCGGTCAATTCTATGGACAACAAAAATCTTCCCTTTTGTATAGATTTCTGCAAGTTGGTTGAGAGACTTATCCTCTGTTTTATCCTCTTGTACAGAAAGATTGCCTGGTTTATTAAAGGCAATAATCTGATTATTTTTATAAATGACGTGGTCGGTAATTTGCATTCTGTATTTTTAGTCTATTATTTCCTCATAGTCTATATAGTCACCCTCGTTATCATCGTGTTTTTTTTGCTCTCTTTTAGTATCCTTATGTTGTACACGAGCTTCATTTTCGGAACTAGGCAATCTATTTTTATCTGCCCAGCGAAAGAAAAAATAGGCAACCGTTAGTATAAGTAGAAATTGAAACATGATAAATGAAAATATAATTTGACAATTTAAAAGTATTG
>CAZQTE010000125.1:0-13297 GCA_964595615.1 uncultured Saprospiraceae bacterium | reverse complement strand
CCATAGATATGTTTCTTATTTCCAATAAATGAACCTAATTTTGCAATTAAGGAACGCTGAAAGAATAACTTATAAAGGTTTGACAGAGAGAATTTTTTCTCAGTTTGGGCTTGAAAGAGGGATAATTGTTGATACTTTGACTGATTTCAAGTATGAACGAAGTGGTGCGCAGCAAAAATGATTTAGTAAATCATTTTAACGTAGTGAACCGCTTGCGGACGGGTGGATTGAGGACAAATTATCCTGTCAAATGTTATAAGTTATTTTTTTAGCGTTCCATAGTTTTACTGATTATTGTTGTGCTGCGAGTTGTTGTAATAACTCCCAAATGTGGGATAAGGAGGCATATCAACACCATGTTCCTATACCAGCGTCAGCAGTGCCATTCCCATTCCTCCAATTATCGCCGCCAATTTCTTTCCCCAAATTCTATGACTTCCTCCGTCTGCTTCAAAAATAATCGTCGTCGAAATATGCAAAAATGACCCAACAACCACTGCGACGACTTTTTGCTGCATATCCAAACTAAACTGTGCATATTCTCCAATTAGACCACCTAAAGGCGACATGATAGCGAAGATAAACAAGCAAAGCCAAACCACTTTTTTAGAAAATTCAGACATTAAAAACAGCAAAACTAAAGCAAATGCCGCAGGTGCTTTGTGTAAAATAATACCGATAAGTAAGTGATTGTGTCCCGCTTCGTGTCCGTGTGTATGGGCATGAAAATTTTCGTAATTACCGAGAGGCATCCCTTCCATGAATGCATGAACACATAAGCCAATCATAATCGAAATCGCAAATCCTGCTCCCGCGCCTTTGTGTGCATGCGTGTGTCCATGCTCGACTCCGCCTGACAATTGTTCCAAAAATAATTGAATACAAAAGCCTAACAAAACAAATAAACCTTGTGTGGAAGGAGCATTATGAAAAGTCCCTGGCATCAAGTGCAATACTGTAACACCTAAGATATACGCCCCACTAAAGGACAGTACAAGACTAAGAATTTCTTTATTATTTTGACGTAAATAAAAAGCGACACCGCCACCAAGGACGACAGAAAAAAAGAGGAGAATGTATTCTATTGGAGACAATTAATTTAAAATTTTGAATGTTTGCTAATCCTTTTATTAGATTTTGGGACTTACTTTTTTATACATAGTGCTTGTGAAATAGGCAATTAAAATTCCTAAAATGCCACCGCATATTACATCAAAAGGATAATGAACTCCTACATAAACTTGCGCGTAAGCCACAATAGCTGCCCAAATCCAAAGTAAGTATCGCCATTTTCCAAAGATGCCTCCTGTCAAAAAAATCAAGAAAGCCGCCACGGCGAAATGATTAGTTGCATGACTCGAAGTAAAGCTATAACCACCACCGCAGTGTACCAAATTTCGGACTTCTGGCAAATTTGTATTCCGGCAAGGACGTTCCCGTTTGACCGTTTTTTTGATGACTTTACTGCTCATCGTATCAGCAATTCCAATCGTTAGTCCTAAGGCTAAGAGTAAGTATAAACCCTTGATTTTCAATTGATAAATAATAACACTTACCAAAATGAGATACAAAGGAATCCACCTTAGTTTATTGCGCCAAATAGGCATCAACCAATCGAAAAAGGTATTTTGACCTAATGAATTAATAGCATGAAACAGTGACTCGTCTAATTGTAGGATTGCATCCATTTATATTTATTACGATGAGGGAGAAACAAGTTTTCTACTCATTTGGTTGAGATATAAGGTACAAACATAAGGAAAAAGATTTTTGTACAGAGAAAGAGGAGATAGACTTTAAAAGCTGTTCTTCACCAAATTATTGTTTTCTCTAAATTGAATACTTGATTTTATCAAGGTTTTTTTACTTTTGCAATATAATAGCCTAACAAATTTGAACGAAAGTGTACATAATTCTAATCAACTTTTAAACTTACTATGGAAGAGCAAGAACAACAACAAGAGCAAATTCAACAAGCTGGCGAAGAGTTACAAGAAGCCGCTGAACAAATGCAAGATGCTGGTGAAAAACTAGCAGGAGAGTCGACAGATGTATTTACTCAGGCTGGAACTTGGGTAGAGACCATTGGGGACTTAGCATGGACTTACCTCCCAAAAGTTGCAATGGCAATTTTAACAATCATCATTGGATTTTGGTTGATTAAGAAAGTTAACATTCTCATTTCTAAAGGTTTAGAGCGTTCTGGACTTGCGCCAGAGGTGGCAGGATTTATGTCTTCATTTGCGAATGCTATTTTGAAGATTGTAGTATTATTGGCTGCTGCGAGTATGGTGGGCATCGAAATTACAGCTATTTTAGGTCTTTTAGCAACGGCAGGTATTGCAGTTGGTTTGGCTCTTCAGGGTAGCCTTTCTAATTTTGCAGCAGGTATTCTAATCATGATATTTAAGCCTTATCGTGTGGGAGATTGGGTAGAAATTCAAGACAAATTTGGTAAGGTAGAAGATATCCAAATCTTCAACACTAAAATTGTCTCACCTGGTCAAAAAACTTTGATTATTCCTAATGGTCAAGTCATTGAGGGTATTGTAACTAATTTTTCAGAAAAAGGAGTGGTACGTATTGAATTGGAAGTTTCTATGCCTTATGCAGAGAGTTTTCCGCATGTGAAGAAGATTATTATGAAAGCTCTTTTGAGTATTCCTGAGGTGTTAGCAGACCCCGAGCCAGAGATTGGAATCGTCAATTATGACTCACACAGTATTACTGTTGGTATTCGCCCTTTCATCGAGCCAGACCATTATTGGCACGTAACTTATGAGGCATATCGTAAGGTGAAAGAAGCATTTCACAAAGAAGGTATTCAAGTGGCTTACTCTGAAGGAGTAGAACTTGGAAGTATTGGGAATTAAATAGCAAATATGAAATATGAAGTATGAAATATGAATATCGCAAAATTCATATTTCATATTTCATATTTCATATTTTCATATTTACTGAAAGACGACATCCATAGCCTCACATATCAATCCAGCAGCCTCGCGCAAATCTTCCTCTCCATGCGCCGCTGAGACAAATCCAACTTCATATCCAGAAGGTCCTAAGTAAACACCGCGTTGTAATAACTCATGGTGTAAAACCTTGAATTTTTCCATACTTGCTGAGTCGATTTGGTCGCTTCGCGTAATGCGTTCTTTCGTAAATGCCACCCAGAAAATAGAACCGATAGTTGGCATACTCACTTCATAGCCTTTTGCATCGCAATACGCCATGATTTGAGCGATGAAATCCTTTGTCCTTTTCTCCTGTCCTTCATAAAATCCCTCCGCTAATAATTGCTCACAAGCCGCGTAACCTGCTGCCATAGCAACAGGATTTGCAGATAGTGTACCTGCCTGATAGACAGCACCTTCTGGGGCAATGTGACTCATGATTTCTGCACTCGCTCCGTATGCTCCAACGGGCATTCCTCCGCCAATAATTTTACCATAAGTGATAATGTCAGGTTGAATATTGTACAATCCAGCCGCACCTTCAAAGCCTACGCGAAAACCAGAAATTACTTCATCAAAAATCAATAAAACGCCATGCTTGTAACACTTCAAGCGCAAGCACTCTAAAAATGATTTATCTTGTAAAAGGAGACCATTATTCGCTGGAATAGGTTCGACGATGATACAAGCAATATCGTGACCATGCTCTGCCAAAGTTGCCTCTAAAATATCTGGGTCATTCAATGGAATAACAATTGTTTCTTTGGCAAAACTCTCAGGAATACCTGCTGAGGTACTCACACCAAAAGTTGCCAAACCAGACCCCGCTTTCACCAAAAGACTATCTACATGACCGTGATAGCAACCGTCAAATTTTAATACTTTATCCTTGCCCGTTACACCACGTGCTAAACGGATAGCAGACATAACTGCCTCAGTACCAGAGGATACAAAACGCATTTTTTCGATAAAACGATTGTTCTCGATAATCATTTTACCTAATTCATTACCTAATTTGGTTGGTGTGCCAAATGAAGTTCCACTCGCCACAGTCTCACAAACAAAATCGCGAATGCGGTCATTATTATGCCCCAAAATGAGCGGACCCCAAGAACAACAAAAGTCGATATAGCTATTGTCATCTTCATCTATAAAACGGCAACCTTGCCCTTTTTTGATAAATAATGGTGGTCCAGAAACGGACTTAAAGGCGCGAACAGGAGAGTTCACTCCACCAGGAAAATATTTTTTCGCTTCCGCGAATAATTCTGCGGATTTTGTGCGGTCTTTTATTTTAGTCGTACTCATGCGGCGAAGGTAATGTGTTTCGTGGGATTTTTTAGTGGTGTGTTTGTAGGTTTTTTGTCAATTTGGAATTATCACGGATGTAAATGAAAATCTTGGCATATTTTGTTAAAATCATACTGTGCTCTATCATTTTTCCTCCATTTCCGTTAACTTTGAACGCAACTATTTTTTTGTTAAAACTAAAGTTTATGAAATCCCTATTTACACTCCTTTTTACACTTACTCTTTTATCCCTTCAAGCTCAAAATGCCGAAGACTGCAATGGCGACCGTTACGTCAACAAAATTTTCACTGAAACGACAAAGACAACGGTTCAGTACGGCAGCAATGTAGATGCGCAAGGCGATTTTCAAAATTTATTCATGGACATTTATGAGCCTCTTGGTGATGTCGCCTCAGCGCGACCAGTCATTGTCTTGGGGCATGGTGGTTCTTTTGTTCAGGGAACACGTGAGGATGAAACTATGGAAGAACTATGTATGGGCTTTGCGCAGCGTGGATATGTAGCGGCATCTATTGATTATCGTTTGTATCAATTAGTTTTTCCTAATTTTCCAGACTCTTTGGTAGCCTTAGATGTGGTGATAAAAACGGTGGGAGATATGAAGGCTGCAGTTCGTCATTTGAGGAAAGATGCGGCGACTGCAAACCTGTTTCGAATTGACTCAGACCGTATTTTTATTGGTGGTGCATCAGCAGGTGCGATTACTGCCTTGCACGCGGCGTACATGGATGAGACGGACTCTATTCCTGATTTTTTAGCTGAAATTATTGAGAATAACGGTGGATTTGAAGGTAACACAGGCGATGAAGAAAACCTTAGTTATTCTTCCGAGGCCATTGGCGTTTTTAGTTTATCTGGCGGTATTTACCGTGCAGATTGGTTGGATGAATCAGATCCTCCTCTGGTGAGTTATCATGGTGAGGAAGATGACTTAGTGCCGTATGGTATGGGAAGTTTAGGCGCACGATTCAATGGTTTTCAAATTGACTTGATGACTGTTTTTGGAAGTGGAAGTATTCATGAACGTGCAGAAGAAATTGGTATCTCAAATTATTTGCAGACTATTGAGGGAGGTGGACATGAGGATGTCTATGGCTCAGAATATCAGTTAGAATTGGATGAGTTTTCTCTTGAAAGTTTGCTCTTGTATCACGATATTTTATGTGAAGGCGTGGAAGTGTTGCCAAGTTCAACAAAGAATGTTTCGGAGGTTAAAACTGCTTTAAAAATCTACCCTAATCCTGCGGAAAATTTTGCTTTTGTAGAATTTAAAGAAGATTTAGATATTGATAAAGTGATGATTTTTAACGAGTTAGGAGTGTTGGTAGGAGAGGAGGAAGTGAATGGAAAAATTATAGAACTATCAAAAAATAAGTATGGCGACGGTGTGTTTTTTATTCAAATGAAAAATAGAGAAGGAGTGGTGCTTCCAAATGTTGGACGGGTAATTTTTATCAAACAGTAGTTTTTTACCAAAGAAAAATCCATAGGATTCTTCTTTGTCATTCCGACAAGCGGGAGGAATCTGAGTGAAACGGTAAGGTCATTATTCCTTTCTCACCCAGATTTCTCCCTCTGGTCGAAATGTCAAAAAAACTTAATTTGCTTTCGGAATTCTCTCCAAAGTCTCTAACAAAAATCCCCAATATTTCTGCACAGAACTAATCTGCGCACGCTCATCAGGAGAGTGAGCCCCACGGATATTTGGACCAAAAGAAATCATTTCCATATCAGGATAATTTGTCCCTAAAATACCACATTCCAAACCAGCGTGACAAGCATTTACATGAGGTTCCTCTTTAAAACGCTCGCGATATAAATTACTCATTACCTCAACGATTGGTGAACTTGGTTTCGGTGTCCAACCTGGATATTCACCACCAAAACTTACACGTGCTCCTAATAATTGCATTACGGATTGAATAGTCTCCGCCGTCTCAAATTTTTCGGTATCAACAGAACTACGCGTCAAACACAAAATTTGATAATCATTATCTTTTACCAAAACACGTGCAAGATTATTAGAAGTCTGCACCAAATGTTCGATGTCTGGACTCATGCGGTAAATTCCATTTGGTATCGCATAAATGGCACGCAAAAGACGGTCTTGGAATGACTTATTCAACACTTTTGCGGGAGTATCTGTTTTTTCTAAAACAACCTCGAGATTTGGGTCTGTTGTTGAGTTTTCTGTTGTGATAATTGCCGCTTCTGCCTTAATAAAAGCTTCAAAATCTGCTGCATTCCTTTTTTCTGTCGTTACAATTGCTGTACTCTCACGTGGTATGGCATTTCTTAAACTACCTCCGTCAATACTTGAAATTGTTATCTCCATTTTCTCATTAGCACGATATAAAAGTCTGTTTATCAACTTGTTAGCATTACCACGACCCTTATAGATATCCATGCCAGAGTGCCCACCAGTCAAACCTTTTACTTTCAAACTATAAGCTGTATGTCCCGCAGGCACAGCCTGTTCGCGATAATCACCTTCGCCTGTCACATCAATTCCTCCTGCGCAACCAATCGTTAGCTCGTCATCATCTTCGGTATCCAGATTTAACATGATTTTTGCATCCAAAAGTCCACCTTTTAGGTGTAGAGCACCCGTCATACCCGTCTCTTCATCAATCGTAAAAAGTGCCTCAATCGGAGGGTGTGGAATGTCTGTTGATTCCAATAAAGTCATAATAGACGCGACCCCAAGACCATTATCCGCACCTAATGTAGTACCTTTTGCCTTGACCCAATCTCCTTCGACAAACATCTCAATTCCTTGCTTATCAAAATCGAAATCCGTATCATTATTTTTTTGATGTACCATATCTAAGTGCGATTGCAAAACCACAGTGACGCGGTCTTCCATACCTTTAGTAGCAGGCTTTTTTATAATGATATTTCCAACTTCATCTGTGTATGTTGGTAAATTCAATTTCGCTCCAAAATCTTGGATAAATTTAATCACACGCTCTTCTTTTTTAGAAGGACGAGGAACTGCATTTAAGTCTGCAAAATTATTCCAGACAGCGCGTGGCTCGAGATTTCTTACTTCCATATTTTAGTTGTTGGTTGGTAGTTGATAGTTGTTGGATTAAATTCCATTTGTTTTATAAATATTTCCGAAATATAGTGGATTTGTTGGAGTAATAAGGCAGAATATTGTCAAAATTTATAATTGTTAATATGCATTTTCGGTATAAATGGAATAGGAGAGTATTAGCTTAATAAATAGGCGTCTGACGCTTGGCTTTTGTCTGATTTTTTAGATTTTATTCGCGATTTTATCAATTTTTAACAAGATAAGCGTCCGACGCCAAGCTGAATATTTTTCAAATTTCAAGAAAAACAATAACAGAATAACTAATAACATATTAACCAAATTACTTGTTTTTTATTCGGAAATGCGTATTTTTGTACTATCAAATTAGAATAAAGTTTCATGAGACTATTTTAAAGCAATTTTTCATAATGGACTAACCACCCAATAATTGCTGAAAAAGAGATAGTTTCAATTTAGAAAAAAGGTACAAGAAGGTGAGAGTAGCCTACCAACTACCAACCTCCAACTACCAACTAACAAAATAAAACCACCACATGGCTAAGAAGACTATGCTTCGTGACCGCACGGAGTCCTCTTTAAGAAATTGGAGGGAGCAGGAAAAGACTGCCCTCGAATTGCTACAAATCGTCGGCGAATTGCGTTTTGACAGTTCTATCGACCTTATCCTATTCCGCCGCGAGATTTATGATACACCACCGAGTAGCATCATCAAAAATATCTCGCATTCTAAAAAATATACAGACAAAGCCGTTGATTTAGAAAGCCTACTTTCTTTGGCGCATTCTATTGCTAATCTCAAAAAAATGCCGCCAGCGCGTATTGATTTGGGTAAATTAGGGGTAGAATGGGCAATCGAAAAGGGAGATTTCGACAATGTAGATGAATTTGTCATTTACAAGTTGCGTGATTTTATCAGCAAAAAACCAGCTAATAAATCAGCAAAAGACGTTGTTTTGTATGGTTTTGGTCGTATCGGTCGTTTATTGGCGCGTCGCATTTTATCTGTGACGGGTGGGGGAGAGCAATTGCGTTTGAAAGCAATTGTTTTGCGTCCAAAGATGAAAGACCGTCATGAAGAAGCATTAAAACGTGCGTCTTTATTGGCAACAGATAGTGTGCATGGTGATTTCCCAGGTACTATTGAGGTGACTCCTGACGGTGATGAATTAATCCTCAACGGTAATCGCGTACGTATCATTTACGCAGGTAGCCCGACGGAGATTGATTACACAGAGTACGGTATCAAAAATGCAATGGTCATTGACAACACTGGTGTGTGGCGTGACAAAGAAGCATTGAGTATTCACCTACGCCCAGGAGCGACGCAGGTAATGTTGACTGCTCCAGGGAAAGGAATTCCGAATATTGTTTATGGTGTCAATCACAAAGGATATAATTTGGATAAGGAAAATGTATTCTGTGCAGCAAGTTGTACAACGAATGCAATTTCTCCTGTTTTGCAGGTTTTGCATGAGAAATTAAAAGTGGAGCACGGACATATTGAGACTATACACGCTTACACAAGTGACCAAAATTTATTAGATAACTTCCACAAAAAGCCTCGTCGTGGACGTGGTGCGGCAGTTAATATGGTTTTGACCTCAACTGGTGCAGCAACTGCGGTAGGTAAAGTATTACCAGAATTAGACGGTGTATTGACAGGAAACTCTGTGCGTGTACCAACTCCTGATGTTTCTTTGGTTATTTTGAATTTGAAAGTGACAGAAGAAACAAATGCAGATGATTTGAATAATATGTTGCGTCATGCAGCTTTTCATGGTGACTTGATTGAGCAAATTCACTATTCTTCTGATACTGAATTTGTGAGTAGTAATGCTGTAGGAATGACAACGACTTCTGTTATTGATGCGCCATCAACGATTGTATCTAAAGACGGGACAAATTTGACGCTTTATTTATGGTATGATAATGAGTACGGCTATGCTTGTCAGGTGGTTCGCTTAGCGAAACATGCAGCTAAGGTGCGTCGTTTTGCTTATTATTAGGATGCTCACTAATATGCCATATCTCTAAGATATGGCATATTTTACTAAGGAAAAAACAGCTCAAATACACAAAAAAGCACGATGATTTTAGTTAATCATCGTGCTTTTTTGTGTTTATTTTTCTAGTATTATTGACGTTTAAATCTTAATAGTTTTATCTTTATCGTACCAAAGTTGCAAATCCTTTTAATTCAATAGCTTTACCCCGCGGATTAGTATAGGAAACGACCACAACATAAACCCCATTGGGAGCGAATCTACCTGTATTATTTTTTTGTCCATTCCAGGCTTCAAATGGGTCGGCTGTTTCGAAAACTAACTCACCATATCTATTCCAAATCTGGAAAGAAAAACCAGTAGCACCTGCCATGACGCCATTTCCTCTAAATTCATCATTAATCCCGTCAAAATTGGGGGTAAACGCATTAGGTAAAAAGTAGCGCACTTGCGGTTCTACATCGATTATCTGCGTGAGTGTATCTGTACACCCACTCTCATGGATGACAACTTGCTGAACGACATGTATGCCTGTATCTTGAAAGGTATATACGGGGTTTTGCTCAATAGAACGATAAAGTCCATCATCAATATCCCATCTCCACTGTGCAGCTTCAGTTGACTCATCAGTGAAGCTAACCGTTGGCTCAAAATTATTGGGCTGTTCGGGGGTGAAACTAAAGCCAGCCATTGGAGATGGTCGCACAGTTATTAAGTTTGGAAAAATTGTATCCGTAAAACAGCCAATTGGAGATGTAATTTCAATCGCTATTGTATACGTCCCTGGAGTATCGTAAATGTGAGTTGGGCTAACGTCTGTTCCGAAGTTTCCGTCGCCAAAGTCCCAAGTTATATCATAAGTACTATCAATCGGAACACTCAAATTATCAAAGAAAATCTCAGCCGGCGCACAACCATTAAAAGTACTTGGTGAAATGACAATGAGTGTCGGCACTGGAAAATAATCTATTACTTCTGTATAGGTCTCGACACAATCATTGATGTCTGTAATTGTCAAACTTACAGGTAAATTACCAGGTATCGCAAACAAATGTGAAGGATTAGCCACACTATCAACAGTGCCATCTCCAAAATCCCACATATAATCTACAATCGCATCAGGACCAGCATTTGAAAACGAAAGATTAGTAAAGTCGACTGGTCCATATACACAAGTGTCATATTCATATTCAAAATCGGTGACAATATCTGGATAGATTTCTACGAGTATAACCGCGGTATCTGAACAAGCTGTCCCTTCATTTAAGACTAAAAGACCGTCATAGACTCCATCGGCTGGAAATTCAACCGTTGGACTCCATTCTTCAATACGTTCAGTCGCACCATTAATCTCAAATTCCCAATAAAAATCATCAATGAAGGCTTCTTGAAAACTTTCGTTGACAAAAGAAACTGTATTTTCTCCACAGGATATGATGCGAAATTCTTGATTATCCAATATTTCATCAGATTCTATTTCGGCTACTACTGTAGGTTCACATTCTGCTACATTAAACTGAAAATCTCGTCTTACTGTACTTAAAAGCACTCCGTTTCTATATTCAAAGACACAAACACCAACAGCATATTGACCTAACAAAACAGGAGTTCCTGTAATTAAACCGGTAGAAGAGTTTATAGTAACTTCTGGATCACCTTGCATTGGACTCAAGGCAGAAAAGCCTGGTGCAAAATCGACTGTCGAGTATGGAGGTGGTAGATCTGGGTCTGGTGCAACACCTCCTGGTGTAGAAGGATTGTCGACATCATTACCCCCTCCTGTGAAAGGAGCACATAATTCATAAACTAAAAAGTCTCCATCAGGGTCTGTTGCCGAAAAATCAAAGTTAATGTCTGTCCCAGCACAAATTATTATTGGCGGTTGATTATTAAAAGAAGGACTACTATTACAAGAAGATTGTGATTGTGGAGTAATGTCAACAGTATAGGTTGCGCCAGTATCACCTGGATTTAGGAGATTAGTGATTGTATTATTACGACAACACCTCTGATACGAGATTGTGTAAGTTTCATTACTCTGTGGTAGATTTACATCAAAAACATAGACTCCTTCTTCTACTTCAACATTAGGAGGAATAATTAGACAAGGATTACTAACGTCTGGAGGTACATCGTCTTCTTGTGGAGTTCCTGCATTCGTATTTAAAAATATTGTAGAACCCCGATAAACCGTAATGGTCGCAGGGCCAATACTCCCAGGTGCACCGTCAAATTCAGCACCTCCACCTGCGGCATCTCTGTATAATTTTATTGTAATGCGATAATTATTATTACCAAGACAATTGTAAGTCATCTCTCCACCAATAATATGAGCAGAAAATAAAGGTGTATTGGCGATAAAAACCGCAAAGCAAAATGTTATAATATGTTTTAGACTTCGCAAATGTTCGTTTTTTAAAATTTCTTTAACAAAATACACAATACTTTTCGTTAAAGTATAGTTTTATTGTCGCTTATCATGGCTTAGGAATGCGAGATTAATAGATTCTGAATCTATTATTTTCGCATTTCTTTGCTAGATAGTTCAAAATTAGCTTCAAAAGCCAAGTTTCACAAGATATACAAAGTAACGTACAAATCGTTCTGAATATCTAATGAAATGTGACAAAAAATAAAATTCTACACTACAATAACGCAATTATTAGCTGCTAAATTGGAAAATGTGGACAAATTTTTGTCGTTTTGCAGATTATTACCATAGAAAGGGATTTTTTGCAAAAGAAAGCACCACCGTACACAAGAATTCTTGCTATCACATATCACGGTATTTGTTATAGTAGGAAAAAAAATTAATGGTCCTCGGAAGCAAAAACAGAACTCGATTCGTTAGGAATGAGAATACTCTTAATCCATACTGCGAAACTCTTGATTTTGCCTTCGTTTGCAAATCCTTACACCTATGATGACTTTTACTAACGCAGCAATTCGTATGACGCAAGACTACGATGTATTGTCGATACTCCCTATTTTGGAGTCCGGCGGTCTTATTTTATATCCTACTGACACCATTTGGGGCATTGGCTGTGACGCCACTAATGCCGAAGCCGTTGATAGAGTTTTTGAACTAAAACAACGCGACCGCAGTAAACCTTTTGTTTTACTGGTTTCTGACGTAGAAATGCTTAAAGAATATGTGCATAGAATGCACCCTCGTCTCCAGACTCTTCTTCGTTTTCATAAGCGTCCTTTGACGATTATTTATGAAAATGCTAAAAACTTACCTGCTAATTGCATTGGTGCAGATGGTTCCGTTGCTATTCGTATACCTCAAGATAAATTTTGTCGCGAATTAATCGCTGCTTATGGTAAACCGCTTGTTGCTTCTTCCGCAAATATTAGTAATGAGCCTTTTCCTGCTTATTTTGGAGAGATTAGTTCTGAAGTTATTTCAGGAGTAGATATGGTCGTTAATTATCGTCGTTTTGATAAATCTAAGAACGAACCTTCTGTCATTGCACGATTAGATGAGAGGGATGAGTTACAGTTTTTGAGATAGCATTATCTCGTTCTCCCTTAAATTGTGTCACATGATTTGAGAAAGAACCATATTTCTTGTTTTTTTGAGTGAAACATGAGTCATCCCGAATTTTATTACAGTATACTTTCATGCGTTTAAGCGCACCTAACGATGCGTAAATCGGGGTTTTAGGGGGCGACATCAATATTTTGCATGCAAAATATTCATGTCGCCCCCTAATTTTTCCCTTTCGGCGAGCGTAAGCGAGCCGCAAGCACTATAACATGAGTCATCCCGAACTTTCAAGCGAAAATTTGGGATGACTCATGTTTTTATTTTATAGAATCTGAAATAAAGCACAACATTTAACCTACATACTCGTATAAATGCAAAGAAACTACATCTTGGATTCCGAGTATTTCTAGATGAGTTGTCTTAACATGTAAGAGTTAAAGTCAATTATTTTGAATATATCCAAAATAATGCTTT
>CAZQTE010000124.1:0-13318 GCA_964595615.1 uncultured Saprospiraceae bacterium | reverse complement strand
AATGAGGACAAATTATCCTGTCAAATGTTATAAGTTATTTTTTTAGCGTTCCTAAACCGATTTTACAACTATTTTCACATGAATAAGAATTACACAAAAACTAGTTTTCAATGCTTCCTTGTTCTTATGATTTGTTTGTTCGTTTTACCAGCAAATACAAAAGCACAAGACCACTCTATTGCGCGAGAGTGGAATGAATTATTGTTAACGGGGATTCGCAATGATTTAGCGCGACCTACAGTGCATGCTCGTAATCTGTTTCACATTTCAGCGGCAATGTATGATGCTTGGGCAGTCTATGATACGATTGCTTCACCTTACTTTTTAGGAAATAATATTAACGGTTTTAATTTCCCATTTGATGGTGTACCTATGCCTGATGATGTCGAGGCTGCACGCCATGAAGCGATTAGCTATGCAGCTTATCGTTTGATTTCCTATCGTTTTCAAGGGTCTCCGGGCTCTGGAGAAATCATGCCACAGGTAAATGCATTCTTTTTTACACAAGGATATGATTTTCAATATACTAGTATTGATTATGCTTCAGGGAATCCTGCTGATTTAGGAAATTACATCGCATTTTTAATCGTAGGATTTGGTAATCAAGATGGTGCAAATGAAGCTAATGACTATGCTAATCAGTATTATCAATCAATAAATCCACCTTTGGTGACTAATTATCCTGGTAATCCAGATATCATTGATCTCAATAGGTGGCAACCTTTGACTTTAGATATATTCATCGATCAAAGTGGTAATGAATTTCCAAACAATACTCCTGATTTTTTGAGTCCTGAATGGGGAAATGTAACGCCATTTGCTTTATCGGAAGAAGACCTTACTGTCGCAGAACGCGACGGAAATAACTGGAACCTATACCATGATCCAGGTTTTCCACCACTATTAGATACTCTAAATGGAGAAGGTGAGTCTGATGATTATCAATGGGGTTTTTCTCTAGTTTCGGTTTGGTCTTCACATCTTGATCCTGCAGATGGTGTCATGATAGATATTTCACCTGCCTCGCAAGGGAATGTACAAGAATACCCAACTACATCTCAAGGAATGCGAGATTTTTATGATTTTGAAATGGGCGGTGATCCTGGCACTGGACGTGAATTAAACCCAGCTACGGGTCTTCCTTATGAACCTAATATTGTAGCTCGTGGGGATTATGCGCGTGTCTTAGCTGAATTTTGGGCAGATGGTCCTGACTCCGAGACTCCTCCTGGTCACTGGTTTACAGTTTTAAATTATGTAAATGACCACCCAGAGTTCGAAAGAAAATATCGTGGAGAAGGGGAAGAAATAGATGAATTAGAATGGGATGTGAAAGTATACCTAGCTCTTGGTGGTGCGATGCATGATGCAGCAGTAACGACTTGGGGATTGAAAGGATATTACGATTATATTCGTCCAGTTTCAGCGATTAGAGGTATGGCAGAATATGGACAATCAACAGACTCCCTTGGTTCTCAATATCATGTTGCTGGTCTTCCGTTGATACCAGGTTTGATTGATACAGTTAAATTTTCTGACCCAGTAGAATTGCATGGAGAAGAAGGAGAAAATTTAGGTAAAGTCATGTTATATGCATGGAATGGTCCAGACTCTATTGCTAATCCTGTTTCTGATGTGGCAGGGGTTGGATGGATTTTAGCGGAAAACTGGTGGCCTTATCAACGCCCATCTTTCGTAACGCCAAATTTTTCGGGTTATTTATCTGGACACTCTACTTTTTCAAGTGCCGCTGCACAGGTTTTAGAAACCTTAACTGGTGACGCTTATTTCCCTGGCGGAATGGGTGTTTTTGATGCCGCAGAGAATCAATTTTTGGTTTTTGAAGACGGACCAAGTCAAGATATTACTTTACAATGGGCAACATATAGAGATGCAAGTGACCAGACGAGTTTGTCTCGTATCTGGGGAGGTATACACCCACCTGCAGATGACATCCCAGGACGTTTGATTGGTATGGATATCGGAAATGATGCTGTTGATTTGGCAGAAAAATTCTTCTTTATTGATGCTGATGGAGATGGCTTTTTTGATTTCGATGATTGTGATGATGAAAACCCTTTAATTAATCCTGCTGCGCTTGAAATTTGTGATAATATTGATAACGATTGTAATGGCTTGATTGATGACGGCTTAGAAATATTCACTTATTACATGGATGCAGATGGTGACTCTTACGGAGATGCCAATAGCCCCAAAGATACTTGTGCATTAGCTGCGCCAATGGGTTACTCTGCCAATAATATGGACTGTGACGATACCAATCCAGAAATTAACCCAGATGCGGTAGAAGTTTGTGATAATACAGATAACAACTGTACAGGTTTTATTGATGATGGTTTAGAGATATTCACTTACTACATGGATGCAGATGGTGACTCTTATGGAGATGCCAATAGCCCTAAAGATACTTGTGCATTAGCTGCGCCAATGGGTTACTCTGCCAATAATATGGACTGTGACGATACCAATCCAGAAATTAACCCAGATGCGGTAGAAGTTTGTGATAATACAGATAACAACTGTACAGGTTTTATTGATGACGGTTTAGAGATATTCACTTATTACGCAGATACAGATAATGATAATTACGGAGATGCTGCTGTGGTGTTAGATACTTGTGCATTGGCTGCTCCGACGGGATGGGTGACAAATGATTTGGATTGTGATGATGCAGATGCAGAAGTTAATCCAGATGCAATTGAAGTCTGTGATGATAAAGACAATAATTGTGACGGTCAGGTTAATGAGGAATTAGAACGGTTTACTTATTACGTAGATAATGATGCAGATGGTTATGGAGACGAAGAGGCTGTACTAGATACATGTGTGGCTACCGCTCCGGTAGGTTTTGTAACGATAGATGGAGATTGTGATGACACAGATGCAACCGTTAATCCAGATGCTACAGAGATAGTAAATAATGATATTGATGAAGATTGTGACGGTGTAGCTTTACTGTCCACAGTTACAGATTTGGATGGTAATACATTTAGTCTTTATCCAAATCCTGCAAGTCAATTTTTGACGATTGAGTTTACTGAAAACATTGAATTTGAGCTTTCTGTATTTAATATTTCTGGACAAAGAATATTGACACAGACTTCTAATAATCTCTCTCAACAGATTGATTTGCAGGATTTTGCAGAAGGTATCTATTTACTAGAAATTATCTCATCGGAAACGAATAGCAGTGTTTGGCGTCGTTTTGAGGTGATTAGATAGGATATTTTCTGGCTTTAATAAATTTATAATGACGAGCGAATTCTGCGAATGTGGGGTTCGCTCGTTTTTGTTATATTTGTTGGAGAATGAAAAGAGGAAAACATAAAATCAAGTATTTAAAGTCATTGTACGCCAGAGGTGCATTTGGCATTGTTGAATTAGAAATTCGACCAGCAGACAAATCAAGAGTGATAATGTCTAATGAGGAGTTGTATCTCAAAGAATTTAAAAAAGCGGCGATGGTATCCGCGGAATATCTTATTGTAAACTATGACTTACCCAAGAATATAGAAATAGTCATATACGACATCGTAATTAGTCCATGTGATAGCTTTCCGCTACATATTGCAGCTGCTACCATTATCGGAATTTTTGATATTTGTGAAAACCCTTTATCCGAAGATGATAGGCAAAAACTTGATAAATTTGTTCTTTTGAATGATAAGAAAGAGGAATTTGATTTTTCGAAATTAGAACTTTCTAAAAGCCAGATAGAAGTTTGATGCAATTTGTTAATGAACCTAGAATACCTTATCTTTGAAAAAAACGAAACAACGTGACCCAAAAACAAGAGCATCAAAATCGTTTGCTTATTTTATTTCAGCAACTCAAAGTGATAGAGGTTGACCCTAAGAGTTTTCATGAGAAACTTGGTAAAAAGGGAACAGAATTACTTGTTGATGAAATTTTAGATGAGATAAATTGTCATAGGAAACAACTAAAAAGATTAAAGAATGAATAACGAAGCAGAACAGAAAGTCGATGTACAATCTGTTGTTGACACAATCCGCAACACCTTGTCCGACATCAAAAAAGACTTCAAACCCGAAAAACTCACAAAAGAAGAACGGCAAGAAATATTGGAAATGTATGATGATTTGGAAGCGCAAGCAATTAAAACTAAAGCTGCGCTTAAAATGCAAGAATAAAGATGAAAGCCAATGACCAATATTCCTCTAAATTAATTCTCGAAAAATACGGAAGAATGGACTTTAGAAGTAGAATAAATGTGTTTACATTTATCGAGCAGACAGTTCTACCGAAGTGAAAAAAGGCTTTGAAAGCATACTATCTAGCGAAGATGTATTGTCAGGCTTTGAGTTTGATTTGAAATGGATGAAGCTGCTATTGTGAAACTCTTAAAAGAAGCGATTGATTTGGATAAGTCATACGCAAACAGAAGGAAAAATTGACCTTAGCTACTCATTTCGCCGCATTTTTACCACCACCAACTTACTCGCAGGCGTATCCGACCTATCCGCCTTACTATTTATCGAAATCAAAACATTCGCCTCTGGAAAATAAGTCGCAGTACATCGACGAGGAATATCATAAGACACGACCATAAAGTGCGGCGCAACGCGTTCCTTCCCGTCATAATAGCTTAGTAAGTCCACAAAATCTCCCTGTTTCAAACCTTCCTTCTTCATATCCTCCGCATTCATAAAAACCACGCGGCGACCATTATAAACGCCTCTGTAACGGTCATTCAAGTCATAAATCGTCGTATTGTATTGATCATGACTGCGAATAGTCATCATTTTGTAGCTGCCTTCCTTTAAATCATGTTGCGGTACTGGATTAATTGTAAAACCTGCTTTGCCAGATTTTGTCGTGAATTTCCGTTCTCGTGGACCATTAGGTAAATAAAATCCACCTTCTCTACGCACTCGATTATTATAATCCTCAAATCCGGGTATCGTCGTCGAAATCGCTCCGCGAATACGGTCATAATCACTCGCATACCAAAGCCAATCAATATCCATTTTATCTCCCAAAACAGCCGTCGCCATGCGTGCTACAATCATTGGTTCACTCAATAATGTATCACTCGGAGGAGTCCGATGCCCTCGCGAAGAATGCACTATTCCCATAGAATTTTCTACACTAACAAACTGTGCATTTCCCTCTTGTAAATCCGTCTCTGTCCGTCCCAAACAAGGCAAAATCAAAGCCGTCGTGCCTGTAATCAAATGCGACCGATTGAGTTTTGTACTAACCTGCACCGTCATATCACATTTTTGCAAAGCCTCTGCGGTGTATTCCGTATCTGACATGGCAGAAAGGAAATTTCCGCCCATAGCAAAGAAAAAACTTGCCTTTTCATTGTGCATCGCTTTTACCGCATTGACCGCATTGTAACCCGTTTCCTTTGGTGCTTGGAAATTAAAAGTCTGCTTAATTCCTTTTTCCAAAGCAGGGGAGAGGTGTTCCCAAATTCCCACCGTGCGGTCGCCTTGCACATTACTATGTCCGCGAACTGGACAAAGACCCGCGCCAGGCTTACCAACACTGCCGACAGAGAGTAGTAAATTCGCGATTTCACGAATATTCTCTACGCCGTTTTTATGCTGTGTAATACCCATTGCCCAGCAAATGATAATCTTTTTAGAGTCGGCAATCATCGCCGCAGCTTTACGCACCTTTATTGCAGAAACCCCTGCCGCCACACACAATTCCTCAAAATCATGACGCTTCACATCCGCTATCATTTCCTCAAATCCTTCCGAATATTCTTCAATAAAATCATGGTCAAAAACAGAACCTGGATTTTCCGCATCCTTCTCCGCCAATAGCAACATAATTGCCTTCAAAAATGCCACATCACCATTTATCGTCACAGGCACAAAAAGGTCAGTCAATTTTGTTCCTTTTCCAATCCAACCGCTCACTTCTTGTGGATGTTTGAAACGCATCAAACCCACTTCTGGCAATGGATTAACGGTAATTATCTTCGCACCATTCCGTTTTGCTTTTTGTAAAGCCGAAAGCATTCTTGGGTGATTTGTTCCCGGATTTTGTCCAATACAAATCACCAAATCTGTCACATAGAAATCTTCCAGTTTTACCGTTCCTTTACCAATACCAACTGTCTCCGAAAGTGCAACTCCTGTGGACTCATGGCACATATTAGAGCAATCAGGCAGATTGTTCGTTCCATAAGCCCGCACAAATAATTGATAGAGGAAAGCCGCTTCATTACTCGTGCGACCAGAGGTGTAAAAAATAGCTTCATTAGGCGAAGCCAAACTATTTAGTTTATTAGAAATGAGCGAAAATGCCTCTTCCCAAGTCGTTTCTTCATAATGTGTCCCACCCGCTTTGAGTAACATTGGATGCGTCAAGCGTCCACTTTTCCCCAATTCAAAATCAGACATTTCTGCTAATTCTTTGACGGAGTGCTTTTTGAAAAAGTCTGGTGTCGCACGACGCGTCGTTGCCTCTTCTGCGATAGCCTTCACACCATTTTCACAGTATTCCGCGATAGAAGAGCGGTCTTCTGGGTCAGGCCATGCACAACCTGGACAGTCAAATCCGTCCGTTTGATTCAATTTCAAAAGAGTAGTCGTACAGCCTTGTACATCTGAATATTTGCCGATTTGTTGAAGACTGATAGCAACGCCTTTAGGACCTGCGGCTGCGTCAGAAATTTTACCAAGAGTTGGCGCATTTTCTTCGATTGGTGTGATGATGCGGATGTCTTTCTTTTTCATAATTTTTTACAGTTGACGACGGACGGTTGACGGTCGCTTTGCTTGACGGTTAAAAACCATTCAAAATTCAATATTAACTCTCTACCCCTTCGGATGCGGATAAGCATCCAAATCATCTTCCCCTTCTCGTTTCACTAAACAAGTAAAATCCTTCTCCACCAAAATTTTCAAATGATCCTTATCCGATATAGGTGAAAGGCATTCCATACCAACTTGTTCAGTATTCACCCAAGTCTTTGTATCTTCTCGTGGTAGATAAACCGTTATTTTACTGCTTTCAAATGTAGCTTTCATTTCAGTAACATCCGCGCTTTCTAATGCGTAGATTAGAGTGTTTTGTGGGGAGAAATGTGTTTTCTTTTCCACTTTACCCTCCTTAGAAAGTAAATCGACCTCGCTTTGCGTAAGTCTCAGACGAATAGAGTTATCTTTGATGCGTATTTTCACGGCGGACGGTTAACGGTCGCTTCGCTTGACGGTGGACGGCCGCTTCGCTTGACGGATGAATAGATATTTGCGAATTTAGTGCTTTCGGAACTATAAAACAACTCTAACCAATCTAACACAATAAACAACGACAAATTTTGGCAACTAAAAAAACATACACAGACCAAACGGGCAGACAAATTTCTTTGTTGCAAAGACCGCGGCGCATCGTGAGTCTGGTGCCTTCGCAGACGGAGTTGCTGCATTATTTGGGATTGGAAGAAGAGACGATTGGGATTACGAAGTTTTGTTTGCATCCCAATGATTGGTTTCGGAATAAAACGAGGGTAGGAGGGACGAAGACGGTAGATATTGAACGCGTTATGGCATTAAAGCCTGATTTGATTATTGCGAATAAAGAGGAAAATCAAAAAGAGCAGATTTTAGAATTAGCGGAAAAATGTCCACTTTGGTTGAGTGATATTGTGACATTGGAAGATGCTTATGAGATGATAATTTCTGTGGGGGAATTGACGGAGACTAAAGAAAAAGCAGAAGAATTAGTAGAAAAGTTAAAGATTGATTTTTCTAAAATAACAAACACGAATAGTGAGTTAGTTCAGCGGAAAAAGACGGCATACTTCATTTGGCAAAAGCCTTATATGGTTGCTGGAAATGGGACTTTTATCAATGAAATAATAAAGATTGGCGGTTTTGAAAACGTTTTTGGAAATCAAGAACGCTATCCCGAAGTAAGTGAAGAAGAGCTGATAAAACTTTCTCCCGAACTTATTTTGCTTTCTTCCGAACCCTTTCCTTTCCGTGACAAACACATCAAAAAATTTAAAGAACTTTGCCCAAAAGCGACAGTTCGTCTGGTTGACGGCGAATTATTCTCGTGGTATGGCAGCCGCCTCTTGCATACCGTTGATTATTTGACGAAATTGCGGGAGGAATTGGTTATTGGTTAATAGTTATTGGTTATTGCTGCTTTTGCTTATTATTAAACGATGTGAGAAAGACCGTAAATTATTGGTTGAAAAAATAAAAATATTTAATTTTTTGATTATCAATAATTTATGATAGCTTAACCAATAACCAATAACCAATAACCAATAACCAATAACCAATAACCAATAACCAGCTAACAATAGACAATCCATAGACATGAAAAGAATTATAATTTCCCTTTTACTACTCATTTTTATCAGCTTAAATGCTTCTGCACAAAAACATGTGGTAGATGAAGTCATCGTGCGTTTAACTGAAAAAAGCTCCGTTTCTAATTTTTTAGTGAATTTTAATAAAACAGAAAAATCATTAGGTGAATTGACTTTGAAGAAAGCAATTATTCCTGAATGGAATTTATATTTATTCACTTTTGATGCTCAAAAATCAGATGCCGCTTTTGCTGCAGAGATTTTGGAAGAACAACAAAATGTGCGCTACGCCAGTGTGAATCGCATTGCGGAAGAACGCGGGACAGTGCCAGATGATGCACAATATGAGGAACAATGGAATTTAGATAAAATCGAAATCGAAAAAGTCTGGGACATTACGACAGGAGGTACGACAGAAGACGGAAGAGAAATTGTGGCAATGATTTTAGATGGAGGATTTGATGTTAATCATGTGGAAGTTGTAGATAATCTTTGGGTAAATTCAGGAGAAATAGCAGGCAATGGAATAGACGATGACCTCAATGGATGCATAGATGATATTCATGGATTTAACTTTCGAGGAAACTCTCCAGATTTCACTTATGAAAGCAATCACGGTACAGCGGTATCAGGCATACTCGGTGCAAAGGGGAACAATGGACAAGGTATGGCAGGTGTAAATTGGGATGTGAAAATGATGATGTGCCAAGCAATTACCGACGCGCAGATTTATGAATCAAATTATTACTCTTTAAAAGAACGTAAATTATATAATGAGACTAATGGAGCTGAAGGTGCATTTGTCGTGACTTCTAATGCTTCTTTGGGATTTAGTAATGATTGCGATATTGCTTTTCCTATTTGGAATGAATTATTAGATAGTACAGGTTTGGTTGGGATTATGAATGTTGGTGCGACGGTTAATGGTAATGTGAATGTTGATATAGCAGGAGATACACCTACTTCTTGCTCTTCTGATTATATTATTACAGTTACGAATACGGATATTACAGACCAAAGAGTTTCTTCGGCTGGTTTTGGACTGGAAACAATAGATATTGGTGCACCTGCTGGGAATATTTCTAATTCACCAACTTTCACCTTGAGTCCTGAGGATGGTTATCGTTCTAATTTTGGAGGTTGTTCTGCTGCTGCTCCACATGTGGCTGGAGTAATCGCTTTATTATATTCCTTACCTTGTGATTTGATTGGAGAAATGGCGGATACTGACCCAGCTGGCTTAGCTTTATTGATGAAACGTTCTATTCTAGAGGGGGCAGAACCAAATTCTTCTTTAGATGGAATTACTGTTTCAGGTGGACGTCTAAGTGCTTATCGCAGTATGTTGTGGTGGCAAAGTTACTGCGCCAATCCTTCGGAAGAACGCATAGATGTCGATGAGTTTATAAATAATTTTGTAGCAGAGACAGCATTGACAAATGCTTATCCAAATCCTGCGGATGATTTTGCTAATTTCGATTATAGTATTGATGATTATGGTGATTTTGAAGTGAAGGTCTATGATGTGTTGGGGCGTTTGATTTATGAAAGTAGTGAAACTGCAGAAGCATTTAAGAAACAATCTTTTACTATTAACACACATAGCTGGGCTGAGGGTATGTATTTCGTAACTATTCCAAATGGTAAAAAAACGGAAGCTATTCCTTTAGTTGTTATTCATTAGAGCTAATTTTTTTGGTTCTTTATGATTTTGGTTGGTAAATCACATGGCGCTACTCAAAAGGTGACTCAAAGTCGAATGTCGTCAACTTAAGGAAAACATCTGTTTTATTAATTAAGATGTTAGCGCGTGGCTCCAGCCTCGTGCTTAGTATTTATCCGCCTCTGGCGGTTATTTATCTGCCAGAGGCAGATGAATAATAGTCACGAGGCTGGAGCCTCGCGCCAACAATTCCTTAAGTTGACGACATTCGACTCAAAGTCACCTTTTGAGTAACTAATGTCAAACTTTACCAACCGATTTCATAAAGAACCATTTTTTTTATGTTCTAAATAATTGATAATGAATCATTTGTGAATTTTAGCTAATTTTATGTTGAAAATGTATTAAGAAAATTTCTTATATAAAATCAAAATAGCTATCTTTGTGACATAATAAAATACCCTTCTCTGTTACAGATTCCCACTAATAATCATTTGATAAAGACTAACTAAATTGCATTTGTTAGACATGCATTTTTCTGTCTAACCGTGTGAAACACTATGTATTGAACATCAACAAGTGTAATATAATCCCTTTTATCTCCTTAAGCATCAATAGCGTCACCACGGTTATTGATGCTTTTGTTCCTTTTAGGAGGATGGTGATAGTACGCAAGATGTTAATAATACTCGAAATGGGAGTTTAGGGATACAAAAAACGGCAGATGAGAATGAACTCACCTGCCGTTTTTATCTTTAAAAGAAGCAAGTCACGCAAGAAGTACATAACTCACAACACTCAACTCTCTATGCCAACTCTTCTCTGATTTTATTCAAAGCAGAACCTGCGCGTACCCAGTCAATTTGAGCTGCATTGTACGTGTGTGCTACTTCAAAAGAGTCAGAAGTACCGTCAGTATGGTCTAAAACAACTGTCAAGTTTTTACCTGGAGCCATTTCGCTGAAACCAGGAATAGAAACTTTATCATCTTGGCGTACTTTGTCGTAATCCGCTGGATCAACGAATGTCAAAGCCAACATACCTTGTTTCTTTAAGTTCGTTTCGTGGATACGTGCAAATGATTTCACAATCACAGCATTCACACCAATGAAGCGAGGCTCCATAGCTGCGTGCTCACGAGAAGAACCTTCACCCAAGTTCTCTTCACCGAAGATAACAGTACCTATGCCATTATCACGGTAGTAGATAGCCGTTTCTGGAACTGGTCCAAATTTGCCAGTCTCTACATTTAAAATGTTATTTGTTTCGCCATTAAATGCATTAATAGCTCCGATGTAACAGTTTTGAGAGATGTTTTCTAGGTGTCCACGGTATTTTAACCAAGGTCCAGCCATAGAGATATGGTCAGTTGTACACTTACCTTTTGCTTTGATTAAGACGCGCATACCTTCCATTTGTGATTGTTGGATAGGCTTAAATGGGTCTAACAATTGCAAACGATTTGACTCAGGACTAACAGAAACTGTAATACCTGCACCATCTTTCGCTGGCGCTTGGAAACCTGCATCTTCTACATCAAAACCTTTTGGAGGTAATTCTACACCTGTTGGTGGGTCTAATTTTACCTGTTCTCCTTTCTCATTTGTCAATGTATCCGTCATTGGATTGAAAGTCAAAGAACCTGCGATAGCCAAAGCCGTCACAATCTCAGGAGAGGCAACGAATGCGTGCGTATTCGGGTTACCGTCATTACGTTTCGTAAAGTTACGGTTGAAAGACGTAATGATAGAGTTTTTGCGAGAAGGGTCATCTGTGTGACGCGCCCATTGACCGATACATGGTCCACAAGCATTTGCCAAGACAACACCGCCCATTTTCTCAAAATCATCCAACAATCCGTCACGCTCAACTGTGAAACGAATCTGCTCAGAACCTGGAGTTACCGTAAATTCTGCTTTTGTCTTCAAATTCTTAGCAACCGCTTGACGCGCTAAAGATGCTGCGCGGTCTAAATCTTCGTAAGAAGAGTTGGTACAAGAACCAATCAAACCTACTTCCAATTTCTCTGGGTAGCCGTTTTTCTTAACTGCCGCAGCAAATTTAGATAATGGCCAAGCCAAATCTGGGGTGTATGGTCCGTTAACATGTGGTTCTAATTTTGACAAGTTAATCGTGATAACTTGGTCAAAGTATTCTTTTGGATTTGCATAACACTCAGGGTCACCTGTTAAGTGTTCTTTTACTTTATTCGCAGCACGTGCAACATCTGCACGGTCAGTGATGCGTAAGTAACGCTCCATTGCTTTGTCGTAACCGAAAGTTGAAGTCGTTGCTCCAATCTCTGCACCCATATTTCCGATAGTACCTTTACCCGTACAAGAAATACGACGCGCGCCAGGACCGAAATACTCAACAACAGCACCAGTACCACCTTTTACAGTTAAGATACCTGCTACTTTTAAGATAACATCTTTTGGAGATGCCCAACCTTTCAAGGTACCGACTAATTTAACACCGATAACTTTTGGCATCTTCAATTCCCATGGCATACCCGCCATTACATCCACAGCATCTGCACCACCGACACCGATAGCTAACATACCCAAGCCTGCACCGTTTGGCGTGTGACTATCCGTACCAATCATCATACCACCAGGGAAACCGTAGTTTTCCAAAACGATTTGGTGAATGATACCTGCACCTGGCTTCCAAAAGCCAAGACCATATTTGTCAGAAACAGAAGATAAGAAATCGTAAACTTCAGAGTTTACATCATTAGCGATTGCTAAATCTTTCTCAGCACCCACTTTTGCTTGAATCAAGTGGTCACAGTGAACTGTTGAAGGCACAGCTACTTTGTCACGACCTGCCATCATAAATTGCAAAAGTGCCATTTGTGCTGTTGCATCTTGCATAGCTACACGGTCAGGCGCAAACATAACGTAATCTTTACCACGACCATAAGGTGTAAGTGGAGACTCTGCATGCAAGTGAGAGTATAAGATTTTTTCGGTGAGTGTCAAAGGACGCCCCAATTTCTTGCGGGCTGCCTCAACTTTTGCGGGCAAGGCTGCATAATGCGCCTTTATCATATCGATATCGAATGCCATATTCTTTTTTAGTTGATGGTTGATAGTTGTCTGTTGACAGTCTAATGAATACTATCAACGTATTATTTTCAGACGCAAAAAAACGCTTTTTGTTCCATTATTATGGATGAATGCGCGTGCGTCAGTACTTTTCGCTGCGAATTTACGCTAAAATCACAAATTGAAAAGCTTTAAGTTCGCTGAACTTGTCTTTTTTTTGACTTGATTTACGAAAAGTGGGCAAAAATAAGGAAAAAAAGGAGTGGAATTGTTCTAAATTAG
>CAZQTE010000123.1:0-13351 GCA_964595615.1 uncultured Saprospiraceae bacterium | reverse complement strand
TCAATTCAAAGGCGCTAAATTATTTCTGTCGTGCCTTCCTATATATACTTTAGCACATTTTAAAAATTCGCGAGGATGTACATCGATTAATTCTAACTTGATAGGAATTTTAGAAAATTCTTCTTCTTTTTGATCTTTATTCTCAATGCAAACAATCATTTTTTTCTCTTCTTCTTCCCAATCAATAAATTCAATTTGACGCCAAGAGTAGAAACTTAGGTTTTTCTTTTTGATGCTAAGACCTTTTTCGTTCAATATTATTTGTGCTTCATCTTTCTTTAAAATATCCCAAACTGGTGAGTCTTTTATGTCATAAATGAGATAGCCTATTATTCCTGCACCTATTAGTTTTAATACAATTTGGGGAGCAATGATAATATTTCCCAAACCAATCAAAGCAATAAAAACGATGGCAATCAGTTCTATCCAAGCCCGTTTTTTATTTAGGAAATATCGAGTTTCAATTGGAATTTCTTTATCCTCAGAATAACTACCTACTGCTTTTTCACGCCTTATCTTTTTAGAAATATGCTTATAAAAACTTGTAATTTCGCCCTTATCCTCTTCATTCCTTATTTCTGTTGCCTCAAGTGGATGCCCTGGAGTCCAAGTTAGATTTGCATCAACGGCCGCCCACATCAAGGCTTCCCAATCTTTTTTTGCCACATTTTTATAAGCCCACTTTCGCCATTTTGGAATAGCTAGACTCCAATACAGCCAAGCGAGTAAAATACTAATGATGCATACGCTAAAAAAGATTATAACACGCCAAAAGGTGGATAAATCAAAAGGCTGTTCTAAGAAAAAGTCTTCAAATTTTACCGCTAAAGAAGGCAAACCAAATACTATGGCAAGGATAGGCATGTTGACAAATGCTTGCCCCCAGAAAATAGCTGATTTTATGCTTTTCTTTTTTTGCAATGTTGTTATTTGGTTAAAAAGTCTTTCAAATAAGGTAAAATTAAGCAATAATGTAGACCTTAGCAAAAATCAAACTTTCTTACAGTATTATGAAAAAAATCGGTCTCTTTTTCTTTGCTCTTCTGAGCACTTTGTCGCTATGCGCACAAGTGACATTCACGATTACAAGCGTTCCTTCCAACACACCACAAGATGATGATATTTATCTCGCTGGTAATTTCAACGGCTGGGATGCGCAGGATGTTTCTTACATTTTGACGAACAATGGAAATGGGACTTATAGTATTACTTTTTCACCAGAACCAGGGGAGTTATTGTTTAAGTTTACGCGCGGTGGTTGGGAGACTGTCGAGGGTAATGAGAATGGTGGTTTTGTGCCTGATAGACAGTACATTTATAATAGTGGTGCGATGAGTGAAAACTTCACGATTGCGGGTTGGGAGGACTTAGATGGCTCAGGTGGTGGCAATGGTACGGCAGCGGATAATGTTTATATCTTGGATGAAGATTTCTATATGCCACAATTGAATCGCAATCGTCGTATTTGGATTTATTTGCCACCAGATTATAATTCTACGACTAAAAATTATCCTGTTTTGTATATGCATGATGCGCAAAATTTGTTTGATGTTGCGACTAGTTTTTCGGGAGAATGGGAGGTCGATGAGACTTTAAATGAATTGCATGCAAATGGGGATTATGGTTGTATTGTAATAGGAATAGAGAATGGGGGCGCAGCGCGTTTGGATGAATATTCGCCTTGGTTTAATACGCAGTATCAGGCTGGGGGAGAAGGGGATGAATACATCGAATTCATTGTGAATGAGTTAAAACCCTATGTAGATGCTAATTATCGGACTTTTTCTGGTCGAGATTATACAGGTATCATGGGTAGTAGCATGGGCGGTTTGATTTCGCATTATGCAGGAATTGGCTATCAAGATGTCTTTGGAAAAGTGGGTGCTTTTTCTTGTTCCTTTTGGTTTGCGAATGAGAGTTATACGCAAGTTGGAGATGTTGGAGACCAATCGGATATGAGGATTTATTATTTGGTTGGCGAGGGTGAAGGTGGTTCAATGGTAGACGATACAGAAGGTATGTATGGTTTGATGTTGGCGAATGGATTTTCGGAAAATGAATTGTTCAAGGACATTGATGCGGACGGTCAACATAGCGAATGGTATTGGCGTCGAGAGTTTGCAGGGGCATATCAGTGGTTATTTGCAAATACGGATATGACTGCGGCAAAAAATACAGAATTACCAAAGATTCGTTTGTTTCCAAATCCTACAAGTGGGCAGATTTTTGTGGAAAATTTTGATAAAATAAGAGAAGGAAAAGTACAAGTTTATGCTTTGGATGGTAAATTGGTTCATACGCAAAATTTAGCGGAACGGATTGATATTAATACCTTGCATCGAGGGGTTTATTTGGTGAAGATTAGTTCGGGAGGGCGGACTGTTTTTGTGGATAAGGTGGCGGTGGAGTAAATCCGTACCGGACGCTTTAGCTTCCAAGGTCATGCCAAATTCAGTATGAAAACAATAAAGAAACTATAATTTTTGACCAAGGCAGCTAAAGCAGCCGGTACATATTTTATATGAAAAAAGCAATCACACATCTCAAAAAAGACCCAATCCTCAAACCCTTACTAGAACGCGTAACAGTCGAACCGACCACACCTTCCGATGATTTATATTACAATCTCCTCCGCGCCATAGTTTTCCAACAACTATCTGGAAAAGCAGCAACAACTATTCACAATCGCTTCCTCAATTTATTCGACGACGGGTATCCACATCCCGAATTGTTAATAGAAATGGACACGAAAACCTTACGGAGTGCCGGTCTCTCTGGTCAAAAATCTGGTTACGTTCAGAACATCGCGAACTTTTTCATCGAAGAAAAGCTAATAAATAAAGACCTTTCGCACATGTCCGATGATGAATTGGTTGATTATCTCGTTCAAATTAAAGGAGTAGGAAAGTGGACAGTTCAAATGCTTTTGATGTTTAGTATGGAACGTCAAGATGTGCTGCCATTGGATGATTTGGTGATTTTTCAATCTATTCAAGGAATGTATGGTTTGGAAGGAACTAAGCGAGAATTGAAGAAGCAGATGACGGAAATTGCGGAAGTTTGGCGACCTTATCGGTCTGTGGCTTGTCGGTATTTGTGGCGGTGGAAGGATACGGTGCAGTAAAGTTATGGGTTGAGAGTTATGAGTTGTGTGTTACACGAAACTCATAACTCTCAACACTTTATCTAACCAAAGTAACATTCCCTTTAAACTCCGTCTGCTCACCACCAAGACAGCCCACTCGTGCATAATACGCATACACATCAGGAGCAATTGGACTTCCGTCAAGTGTCCCGTCCCATTCCGCACCAGGTTCATTACTCTCAAACATCTTATCTCCCCAGCGATTGTAAACTACCAAGTATGATTCCTCGATAAAAGGACCTAAGACACCAAAAGTCTCATTAAATCCGTCTCCGTCGGGCGAGAATGTATTTGGAATGTAGATGAACGGATTGCGGCATTCCACCTTTGAAACATGAATTGTTATATTCGCAATATTATTACAGCCATTCACATTTTCGATTGTAACTTGGTAAGTTGTTGTCACTTCTGGACTAGCAATTGGATTAGAACCAAAACCCGTACTTAGACTTTCACTTGGCGTCCAAGTGTATAGGAAATTTGGATAAACAGTACTTGACAATTGTGTACTTTGCCCCACATAAATACTATCATCCTCTGCAAAAGCTTCTAATGGTGGCGTAAAATCTAGTATTTCAACGACAGTACTTGCATCTGTTTCACAGCCAAATTGATTTGTTACTGTTACATTATAAGTTGTTGTAACAGAAGGGCTTACTATGGCATTTCCTTCGTCAGTGTAGCCTGCTATTTCACTCTCTGGCGACCAGATGAAGTTGAGTTCATCTTCTTGGACCAGATTATTCACAAACAAAGTAATCGTATCAATTCCACAAATAAGTTGATTAGGAATCAAACTAATTATTGGCTCATAATTATGCGTTTCTATACTGTCAATAAGTATACAGCCAAATTCATCTTCCGTTCTTGCATAAAAAATATCATCTCTTTCCGAAGGAATAAAAATAGTATCTAAAGCTGCGAAAATGGTACTGAAATCAGGATTGTCTGACCATTGAATGCCATTAATTGAATTTGCATAAAGCTGCAAATCTTCTCCACAACTCTCCGTCTCTCCACCAATATCAAAATCTACAGGAGTAGGAATAAACACCGTCACTTCACGTTCTACTTCACAAGCATAGCCATTTGAAATGTCGGTAATTGTTACTGTATATATCGTCGTTTCTGTTGGTGTAGAAATGGGATTTGGTGCATTAGGATTATCTAAAAAATCAGCTGGAGACCATTGATAAGTCATTGTTTCATCTGCATCAGGATATAATGCCGCGGATTCACCTTCACAAATAACTACGGTATCTTCTAAGGTCGTTTCGATTAATTCTAAATCAAAAGTCTGATTAAGAGTATCCATACAGCCGTCTTCAGAGGTGATAATCAGTTGAGCATCGAGAATTTGTGTTTCGTAAACACTTACTTCTGCAGATTGTCCTGTTGCGGTCTCTTCATTACTAAATTCCCATTCCCATGAGATAATATCGCTTTGATTATTTGTACTTTGGTCTAAAAGAGTAAGAGTAATAGAGTCTCCACACTCCGTTACTTGTCCTGTGAAGTCAACAAATATACTGGGTTCCACTATTGTAATTGGAACGGTAATCGACTCCCCACAATCCACTCCGGGAGGAAAAGAAAGAATGACATTATATATTCCTGCTTCGGGATAAGTATAAGACGGATTCGTCTCATTACTAGTATCTGTATTTGTACTTGGGTCGCCAAAATTCCAGATATAATAAGGCGCATTAATACTTGTATTGGTAAATTGGACACTGTAACCACTACATTGCTGAGAAGAGACAAATTCTGTTTGATTTAAGGTGTCCAAGGCTGCTACTGTTATGCTATCTAATTTTGTACAGCCGAATTGATTACTCATTTCAAAATAAAAAACACTTGTTCCTGCACCATCTAAAGCAACGGTTGGAGAGGAAGTTTGACTACCTGAAAGGATATTTTCAGCAGGTGACCAAGTATAAGTCAGTTCGTCAGCGGAATCAATATTTTGCACATTTAAAGTTACGCTATCTCCAGCGCAAATTAAGCTTAAATCATCTTGCTCTGTATTGATGCCATTACCTATGACAGTGATTTCGTCTGTAGCAGGGCAACCTAATTCATCGCGCACTAAAAGGTAGTAAGTTGTCTCTCCAAAAGGGGTAAGATTGACTGTTTCTTCTGTTGAAATTAGATTGTCAAATTCAGGGTCACTAAACCAGAAAAATTGCTCTCCTGTGTTTGTAATCGCAGATAATTCAATGTCAGTTTCACAAGTTGTAAAGTCTTCTCCTAAATCAACAGTCACTTGTTCTGGAACAAAAACGGTAATTTCCCTTTCTGCTACACAGCCATTTATAGGGTTGGTAATCAACACGTTATAAGTTGTCGTTTCTTCTGGGCTTGCAAATGGATTTGGTGAATTCGCATTGTTTAAATACAAATCTGGAGTCCATAGATAGGTGTATTCTGGCGTAAAACTACCATGTAAGTTTACCCCTTCACCCGGGCAAACAGTTAATGTGTCCGCTGATAATTGTTCGTCAATAACATCAATCTGAATAATTTGAGAAGTCGTTTCTTCACAACCAGATTCGGAGGTTACAGTTAGCGTAATTTCTAAAGGTGTGTCCTCGCCAACGGTGAAATCAGGGTCTTGTTCTTGGGAAGTTGTAATTGTTCCATTCACATTAAATTCCCAATTCCAATCTGTAATAAATGAAAATTCATCCGTACTCATATCTGTAATTTCCAAATTCAATACATCACTACAACCTGCAAATTCAACCGAAAAAAGAGCTGTTAGTGGATTTGGAATCAAAGTGACATTTTGTATGGCTGTATCCACACAAACAGTTTCAGGATTCACGATGAGCATGACGGTGTATTCATCGTAGTCAGAATAATTAAAAGTCGGTTCGAAGTCGGTTGATGTCTGACTTGGGTTATTTTCTACATCAAAAATCCATATATAGTTATCAGCATTCTGACTTTCATTTTCAAACTCTACAGTTAAATCATCACATTGAACCTCGGGTGCAAAAAATGCAGCACCCGGCTCTCCACAATCCTCCACATTATACTGAAAATCACGCCTTGTCGTACCAATTAACTCTCCGTCTCGATATTCTTCTACACAAATTCCTACGACATATTGACCAATAAATAGAGGAAGACCTGTTAAAAAACCTGACTCAGAGTCAATTGTAAGAGGTTGACCATTTCCGTTTTGACCATTCAACATATCGCCAACACCAAATCCTGTTTCCCAATTCACAATATCATAAGGTGGTGGATTCGGTGGTTGTGGCATAGGAATATCTTGGTCTGCTCCTTCATAAGGCGCACAAAGACTGTAAACTATGCTATCTCCGTCTGAGTCAGTTGTAGATTGGTCATAAAAAATAGGAAAACCTGCACAAATAAACAAAGGCGGCCAAGTGTTAAATTTAGGACTACTGTTACATTCTTGCAAAGCTCTTTCACTTATTTCAACAGTATAAGAAGCCCCTGTTTCAAGTGGTAAAATAATATTGTCGATTGTCTCATTGCGACAGCAACGTTGATAGGCTAAAATATAACCTCCCTCAACAAAAGGTAAGTTTTCGATAGTAGTATAGGTCGTGGTATGGACACAAACATTTGTAGGAGGATTGAGGCATTCGCTAGTTAATACGGGTTGAAGCGTATCATTAAGCATTTGATCTAATGGAATTAGAATTTCGTCAAGTAGCAGATTAGTAGTTGCACTAAAAACACCAATTGAAGCTGGATCATCAAACCAAGCATTTGGACTTCCATTAAAGCAATCTCGAAATATGGTTAATTCTATTTCGTATTGGTCGCCACCCAGGCATGTGTAAGATAATTCTCCACCAACAATGTGTGTTGCAGATGCATTTAAAGATGCGCCCAAAAGGCAGAAAAGACTTAGATATTTGAGAAATCTGTGCATAGAGTTGATTGTGTTCCGCTAATTTAGGTCAAAATGTTGATTTGGGAAAATTTTAAATGTTTGGTAAATAGCATTTAGGTCGTTTTAATACAAGACTATAGAAGATTAATTTCTATGATCTGTCCTTGACTCCCAATATCGGCGTAAGAATTGCAAGAAAACACGTATATTTGTGATGTTAAGATTTAAGACTTATTTGCAAACAAGTCTATAACCGATTTACATTTTATAATTCCCTACAACATGACACACTTCAATAAATGGACAATAATGGTCTTTTTGTTGTTATTCGCGCTTGCGGGTACAGCACAAATTTCTACTTCTGGCTCTCCTTTATATGATGCTAAAAATGCCCTAGATGCTGCATCAGTTTTCACTTTAGCTCCAATTAATACTACTTCATCTAAGACAAATCAAACTAAAGAAAATCCTCTTTACTCTTTACCAACTACTACGAATTTAAGTCTTGAAAATTCAGGTGAATTCACAAGTCTTGAAAATGGAGACCGTGTTTGGCATTTAGAAATTGAAAGTCCACAAGGAAAAAGTATGGCTCTTTTTTATGAAGATTTTCACCTGCCAGTTGGGGCGAAATTATTCTTTTTTGATAAAGAAAAAACACAAATCAAAGGCGCATATACTTCTGCTAACAATAAAGAAAGCGGTAAATTTTTTACTGGATTTATCCACTCCAAGACTGCGGTTTTAGAATATTACGAACCAGCTAATGTTATTGGAGAAGGTCATTTTACTATCTTTAGAATTGACCAGACTATCGAATCCGCAGAGACAGAAAAAAGCGTTCTTTTAAATTTAGGATTTGGAACTTCTTCGGATTGTCATATTAATGTGAATTGTGCAGAGGGCAGTGATTATCAACAAGAAAAACAAGGTGTTTGTCGGATTATGATGACTGTAGAAGAGGGCACTGCTTGGTGTTCTGGTACTTTGTTGAATAACATTCGTAATGACGAAACGCCTTATGTTTTGTCAGCCTTTCATTGTACTGACGGTTATACTCCATTACATGATTTGTGGCGTTTTGATTTTAATTATGAATCTGGAGAATGTGCAAACCCTACAGTAGAGCCTGGCTTTCAGTCAGTTATTGGTTGTGATTTACGTGCAGGACGTGAGGAAACAGATTTTCAATTATTAGAAATTAGCCAGAATATTCCGACTAATTTTAATGTCTATTTCAATGGTTGGGATAGAAGTGCAGCGATACCGAGTGAAGCGACTTTATTACATCACCCATCAGCAGATATAAAGAAAGTTTCTCACGATAATAACAGTCTAATTATTCATCCAAATATCATTAATTGGAACAATGAAGTGAGCACACCTGCTAATTATCATTTTCGTTCTGTTTTGGATGTTGGAACATTTGAAATTGGCTCCTCAGGCTGTCCGTTTTTGGATGAAAATAAGCGTGTTGTAGCCCAATTGCATGGAGGAAGTCCAAATTGTACAGATGTCACGGTTTATGGTGGTCGTCTGTTTTATTCTTGGGATGATGGAGATAGTGCTGCGGAGCAATTAGCACCTTGGTTAGACCCTGATAATACTGGAGCAGAATTTTCTGATGCATTAATACCTGAAGTAACGGGAAATGCTATCGTTTCAGGAAAAATTTCCACCCAGTTCGGAGGCAATGTGGCAGGTGTTACTGTAAGAGCGAATGGAGACGATGCGATGAGCGCAATGACAGATTTAGAGGGTAATTATGAATTAGAATTACCAATTGGAGGACAATACACGATTTCTTTTGAAAAAGATTACTTTGCAGAAAACGGCGTAGCGACTTCTGATATTATTAAAATGCGTCGCGTTATTTTGAATTTAGAAGACTATGATAATCCTTATTCTATAATGGCTGCTGATGCTAATGGAACAGCGAATAATCCAACGACTTCTGATATTGTAGTCCTACGACAAATGATTTTAAACTCTATTGACGTCTTTCCAAATAATGTCCCTTCTTGGCGCTTCGTTCCTTCTTTATACGAATTCCCAAATCCAACAAATCCTTGGTCAGAGACTATACCTTCTGCGATATTTATTAATGAACTGCAGGGAGATATTCAAAATGTGGATATTATTGGTGTGAAAATGGGCGATGTGAATGGGTCGGCTGACCCTGCGGAGTAGTCTTGGTTATTAGTTATTATGTTATTGGTTATTTTTCTTTTGGTTAAATTTATGAATGTCTTAAAATTGCAGCGTTTTTTTTAAATTAAAATGGGCGTAAAGTGTTGATTATAAAGTATTTATGATAAAATAACCAATAACCAATAAACAATAACCAAACTACTCAAAATCCTCGTCATCTCCCAAATTCAATTTCGCCCCTGCCAACTCACTATACGAATGCTGGTCTCCTGCAGCTCGTGTTACTTTCATTCCGTCTTTATAAGTCTGAAATGCAGTTGCATATTCTTCCAATTGCTCATACAACTTACCTAAATGATAGTATGTCCCAACATAATTAGGGTCGTTCTTCACAAGTGTCAAATACTGCTCTAATGCTTGCTTTTTATCTCCTAATTTTTCATATTCTTTAGCTAAGGCAAAAGTCAAAAAACTATCTTTTGGACTTTCTGCTAGGAAAGCCTTTATCTGGTCAATTCTATTCATTTTTTTAAATTTTGGACAAAGGTAGGAATTGTATTTTAGAACTGTATCAAGTTTTTATTTTTGACGCGTTCTATAAAGAACGGTTTAAAAGTGAAATCTGCCAAATCTGCATCAGCTAATTATCAATAGACTTGTTACCTTTATAAAATGCTTTTCTGAAATTTGAATTTTTTCGCTAATTTTCTTCAAAAAATCCTTGAATAGTCCTTCTATTGAATAATTTTTTGAAGGAAAGTAGCGGAAAAAGGCATTTTCAAAAGAGTATTTTATAAGGGTAACAAGTCTAATCATAAGTTCACAGAAAGCCTAATTCTTCAGATTGTTTATTCCGACAGAATGGAAACTACCCAAAGCCAAAAATAAAATTGGGCAATTCACCGAAAAAACCATTCAAAAACCATGTAAATCCAATCCCTACATCAAGCAATAGGATTAGCTCAAAAAACAACGTACCTTCGCACTCGCATTCCGAAACGGAGCTTTTATGTATTTCTTTTTGAACACTATTTATTTGAGAAAACAGAAGTTGAATGTAAATTGCAAGCAAGCAGAAACCTGCCGTTTCTCAAATATATTTTATGACATTTAAAGACTTAGGACTTTCAGAACCTCTATTGAAAGCCATTGAGAAAAAAGGATACACAGAACCTTCTCCAATTCAAGAAAAAGCAATTCCTGTCGTTTTAGATGGAAATGACATTTTAGCCTCTGCACAGACGGGAACGGGAAAAACTGCTGGTTTTACCTTACCCTTGTTGCATCTTCTTTCCAAAAGACAGCCTAAAGGCAGACGCCCTATTCGTGCCTTAGTCTTGACGCCAACCCGCGAGTTAGCCGCTCAAATCTACGATAATGTAAAAGAATACAGTGAGTTTATCGACTTTCGCACTGCCGTTATTTTCGGAGGGGTGAGTGCTGTGCCACAGGTGAAAAAATTGCGTAATGGAGTAGACATGTTAGTTGCGACACCAGGGCGGTTGCTTGATTTGCATGGACAGCGTAAATTGTCATTGGCTGAGGTTGAGATTTTAGTTTTGGATGAAGCGGATAGAATGTTGGACATGGGATTTGTCCATGATTTGAAGCGTATCTTGAAGGTAATGCCTGAGAAACGCCAAAATTTATTGTTCTCTGCCACATTCAACAAGGAAATCAAACAGTTAGCTCAAAGCTATCTCACCAATCCAAAAATCGTCGAGGCAACGCCCGAAAACTCGACGGTTGAGATGATTAAACAAAAAATCTATCGAGTTGATAAAACCGATAAAGCGAATTTGGTTATCAAATTAATCGGAGATGGAGAGTGGCAGCAGGTACTCATTTTTACCCGCACCAAACACGGTGCAAATCGTTTAGCAAAAAAATTAGATAAGAAAAATATCACCGCAGCAGCCATTCACGGAAATAAATCGCAAGGCGCACGTACGAAGGCTTTGGCAGGTTTTAAGTCTGGGGAAATTAGAGTTTTAGTTGCCACTGATATTGCAGCGCGTGGATTAGATATTCCACTATTGCCACACGTTATCAATTTCGATTTACCAAATGTTCCTGAAAATTATGTCCACCGCATCGGTCGTACAGGACGTGCTGGCGCAAGTGGTGAAGCTATCTCATTAGTCGCAGCAGATGAAGTTGGTTTGGTAAGAGGCATCGAAAGATTAGTGGGTGAAAAACTACCTACTGAAGTCGTAGAAGGCTACGAACCGATGACCAATCCAGAAGACGTAGAACAAGAAAAAAATCGCGGCGGCGGTGGCGCAGGACGCAGTAAGAAACCACATCGTAGAAGAAATAGCGACAACAAAAGCGGCGGAAACAATCATTTCAGAGGAAAGAAAAAGAAGAAAAAGCCGAATAGTGGTGGCGGTGGAAATAGTAGAGGAAACTCTGGAGGTAATCGTAATTCTGATAGAAGATTTTAAATGATTTACGAAGTACGAATTACGACTGTTTTGACTTGTACACTTTTCAAATTTAATGAGAAAAAAAGCTGCTTTCTTTAATCAAAAGAAAGCAGCTTTTTACTTCTCAAAACTCAAAACTCAAAACTCAAAACCCAAAACCCATAACTCTCCAAACTCTAATCCTCCTCCCGTCTCTCTTTCAAATCCCGATTCACCGCAATACTCGCATTCAATTCAAATCCCGCCAAAATAATAAAAGCGTTAATCTGCAACCAAATCAGTAAGATAATCACAGTACCAATAGAGCCATAAAGGCGGTTATATTGACTGAAATTTTCGATGTAGTACCCAAATGCCGCGGAAGAAATAATAGATAAAATCGTTGCTAAAGTAGCCCCAGGAGAAAATACCCGAAAACGCTGAATCGTTGAAGCTCCATATCTATAAATAAGAGCAATACCAAAGTAGAATAATCCTACAAAAACGAATAATCTTAATGTGCTAAAAGAAGCTTTTACAAACCAATCCCAATGTAAATAAGTCGTAATTTTAGCGAGAATCATATCTCCTAAGATTATCAAAATGATAGAGGAAATCAACATGAAACCCAATAAAAACGTCAATCCTATGGCAATTCCACGCGTCTTTAATCCATTTCTTTTCTTAAAAGTAACATCATAAGATTTCTCAAATCCTCGCATCATCGCCATCATTCCATTACTCGCAAAAAACATCGCCAAAACAAAACCTAAAGACAATAAACCATAGCGCGGTGTCCGCAGAATATCCTCAATCGTCTCGGTGAAAATATTTCTTTCTACTGCATCTTCAAGAGCATCTTCATTAGTGATTTCGATGTCAATGCCAGGAATTATCCTATTCAATTCCTCGACCATTACTGTCGTATAATTTTCAGAATCAGGTAAGAAAGATAAAATCAAATCAGAAAAATAAGGCACCAGTGTGAAAAGGACCAAAAGCGAAGGAAAAAGCGCAATAAAAAAGCTATAAGCTATTGAATTTGCTCGAATACTTATGGAATATCCCTTAATCTCATTCCACAAGAATATCGCCACATCATAAATTGGAACATAGAAAAATCCCGGAAATGACTTTCGTTTCGTCCACTCAATAAACGCAACTACCAATGGATGTGCCATTAGAAATGCGCGAATATTCTTTACAGAAAATCGAGCGAAAAATTGCTTTATTTTTTGACCGAAACTCTTCTTCATACAGTAGGAAAGAAAGGACGTAATTTTTCTAATAAATACTCTGGTGCAGCGATGCTTTTATTTGTTTTTGCATCTACAAAGCACAATTTAACACTTCCACCATTCACAAGTTTATTTTTCTCATTAAAAATCTCATGATGAAAAGTAATCGTCTTATCTGGGCAATGCCGCAAACTCGTTTTTATCGTCATCAACTCATCATAGCGCGCTGGACGCACAAAACGCTGATTAAGCGACATCACAGGCATTAAAACACCATGCACCGCCTCCATATCGGCATAAGTCAAACCCAATTCGCGTATCATTTCCGCTCGTCCAATTTCATAATATTGCGCATAGTTTCCATAGTAGAGATAGCCCATTTGGTCAGTCTCTCCATAGCGAACTCGTTTTTGAAATGTCGTTGAAAGCATGTTTTTAGAGTTGTGTGTTGTGTGTTGCGGGTTGAGAGGAGTCAATCCGCAACCCTTTAAACTGTCCAATAATAGTAATTATGACCTTCATCCAAAGTAAAACC
>CAZQTE010000122.1:10532-13465 GCA_964595615.1 uncultured Saprospiraceae bacterium | reverse complement strand
GTCGCAATATTCCGAGCAGCCGTCAAGACCCGTCCGTCGCGCGCCAAATCTGCAATCTTTAAATTCAGAACTCCAGATTGCTGCGTCCCCTCGATATTCCCAGGACCACGCAAACGCAAATCCGCCTCCGAAATCACAAATCCGTCATTAGAACCGACCATAGTATTAATCCGTTCGCGTCCTTCTTTGCTCAACTTAAAGCCAGTCATCAAAATACAAAAAGACTGTTCTGCACCACGACCGACACGCCCGCGTAGCTGATGCAGTTGCGACAAACCAAAACGCTGCGACTCCTCAATTACCATAACCGAAGCATTCGGGACATTGACCCCGACTTCAATCACCGTCGTGGCAATCATAATCTGCGTTTCGCCCTTGACAAAGCGCTGCATTTCAAATTCTTTATCATCAGCTTTCATCTTACCATGCACGATACTAATGCTGTAATCTGGTAGCGGAAATTCTCGACTCAAAGCTTCATATCCTTGCTCCAAGTTCTTCAAATCCAGCGTTTCACTTTCCTCAATCAAAGGATACACGACATAGACCTGTCGCCCTTTAGCAATTTCCTCGCGCATAAACCCAAAGACGCGCATTCTGTGATTATCATTGCGGTGTACGGTCGTCACAGGTTTACGTCCTGGCGGCAATTCATCAATGACCGAGACATCCAAATCACCATACAAAGTCATTGCCAGCGTCCGTGGTATCGGCGTGGCGGTCATGACCAATACATGTGGTGGATTGGGTTTGTTTTTGCCCCAGAGTTTTGCGCGTTGTTTGACTCCAAAACGGTGCTGCTCATCGGTAATCGCCAAACCTAAATTTTTAAAAACCACAGGGTCTTCAAAAATGGCATGTGTGCCCACCAATATATCAATCTCGCCACTCGCCAAACGCTCTAATAGTAATTTTCTTTTCTTGCCTTTGATGCTACCTGTCAAGAATTCCACCACGATATCCAGTCCTTCCAAGTCTCGTCTTATCCCGTCAAAATGCTGTTGTGCTAAAATCTGTGTCGGCGCGACCATTACCGCTTGAAAACCATTGTCCAAAGCCAATAACATACACATCAATCCCACCATAGTCTTACCAGCTCCAACATCTCCTTGCAAGAGGCGATTCATGTGCACGCCTGAACCCAAATCACTCCGTATTTCTTTAATTACTCGCTTTTGTGCGCCTGTCAATTCAAAAGGAATTTTCTCTTTGAAGAAACGCATAAAATGCTCTCCGACATTCTCAAAAACAAAACCTTTAATCGCTCCTTTACGGCGGCGTTTGAGTTGTAAAAGACGCAATTGTAAAAAGAATAATTCTTCAAACTTTAAGCGTCTTTTGGCTTGATGTAATTCTTGTTCGCTTTTAGGAAAATGAATGCTGCGCAATGCCTGCCAACGTGGGACTAATTGCAATTGCTGCATCAAAAAATCAGGTAAGGTCTCTGGTAAATCTGCAACAGTCAATTTTGTAAAAACGGCTTCCACCATTTTACGACGGACTTTAGAGTCCAATTTTTTCTGGTTTAATTTATCGGTGCTGGCATAAACAGGGGCAAAGGTTTCTGCCGCATTGGTGTTTTCTGGTTTAACCTCTTCGACCTCAGGGTGAGAGATATTTAGTTTTCCATTAAAATCATTGACACGACCATAAATCACATATTCTTTCCCGACTTCAAAAGCATTTTTGACATAATAAATACCGCGAAACCAAATCAATTCAATCGCTCCCGTATCATCTCGAAATTTTCCAACCAATCGTTGTTTTCTACCTTCGCCGAGTGTTTCAATGCGGCGCATGACACCACGCAATTGCACGTCACCACTATTGGCTGTCAGGTCTTTTACTTTATGAAATTGCGTTTTGTCAATATAACGGTAGGGATACAGGTGTATCAAATCACCAAAGGTGAAGATGCCCAATTCTTTTTTGAGTAGGGTAGCGCGGTTTGGTCCTACGCCTTTTAGATATTCAATCGGGGATTTTAAATCCATTCTTTTCTGTGATAATTTTGAATGAAGAATTTTGAATTTTGAATGATTTTAATTTCTCGTGTGGTTGTAGTTCATCCAAAATTTCCTTAAAAGTAAAGGTACGATACTAAGTTAATTAGCCAACATAAAATGTTATTTTATTGTTGATTGAAACTATTTTTTGTTTTTCTAAAGCCCCTGACCCCTGAAGGGGAATCGTATTCGTATTGAATTTCATTATACCTCAAAATTTGAAGTCAGATTTTCATAAGTCACGAATTTAAAATTTGACAATTCTCTATTCTCCCCTTCAGGGGTTGGGGGCTAAATAACGAATTTAAATCCAAGTTAAATCTAATGAAATAAGAACCTCCCATTTACCGTTACTTATAACTTAGTTTACTAACTTTGACGACTAATTTTTTGTTGTAGTAAAATGTGCTTACCGAACCAAAACGAACGTACAGCCTAACAACTAACAACCACCAACCACAACTAAAAAATGAACATTCTAATCATAGACGACGAGGACGATATCAGAAACCTTCTTTCCCGCATTGTGCGCTTGGAAGGATATACGGTATTTCAGGCAGAGACAGGCGCGAAGGGCTTGAAACTGATTGGAAAAGAGAAAATCCATGCAGTGATTTGTGATGTCAAATTGCCAGATGCACATGGAGTGGATTTAGTGCCAAAATTAAAGGAAATTCAACCTTTGTGTGAGGTGATTTTGTTGACAGCCTTTGGTACAATATCGGACGGTGTGACGGCGATGAAACGGGGCGCATTTGATTATATCACGAAAGGAGATGACAATAATAAAATCATTCCTTTGTTGAGTAAGGCGGTGGATAAAGCGATGTTGCAATTTCGGATTGCGGAATTAGAGGCGAAGGTGGGAGACAAGCATACTTTTGAAAATATCGTAGGAAAGTCTCCGCAAATGGAGCAAGCAAAAAA
>CAZQTE010000122.1:0-10432 GCA_964595615.1 uncultured Saprospiraceae bacterium | reverse complement strand
AGCATACTTTTGAAAATATCGTAGGAAAGTCTCCGCAAATGGAGCAAGCAAAAAAGATAGCTAAACGCGTCGCAAAGACAGATACAACGGTACTCTTAGGCGGTGAAACAGGAACGGGTAAAGAGGTTTTTTCACAATCCATTCATTATGAGAGTGAGCGCAAAAATGAGCGATTTATAGCGATAAATTGTTCTGCTTTGGGTAAGGATATTTTAGAGAGTGAGATGTTTGGTCATAAAAAAGGCGCCTTTACGGGAGCGGATAAAGACAAAAAAGGACTTTTTGAAGAGGCTGATGGCGGGACGATTTTTTTAGATGAAATAGGTGAAATGGACTTGGTCTTGCAAGCAAAGTTGTTGCGGGTACTGGAAGACGGGACATTTATGAAAGTAGGGGAGACGAAGGAAACGAAAGTAGATGTGCGCATTATCGCAGCAACCAATCGAGACTTGGAGAAAGAAAGTGAAGCAGGTAATTTTCGTTTAGACTTATATTATCGTTTGTCTGTTTTTAAAATTCAATTGCCCTCATTAACGGAGAGACAAAGTGACATTCCGTTATTGGCGGAGCATTTTATCAATATGAGTGCTGCTAAGATGCGCGCTAAGCCGATGACAATGCAAGATGATTTTAAAGAAGCTTTACTCAATCATGGCTGGAAAGGAAATATCCGTGAACTCCGCAATGTTATCGAACGCGCAGTTATTCTCGCTGACGACAATACTTTAACAGTAGAAGCTTTACCTTTTGAATTTCAAATGCAAAACGAAGAAAATCAAGGCGGAAATTCATTGGCATTAACGACAATGGAAAATAAACACATCCGCAAAGTCCTCGCTTACACAGGAGGAAATAAAACGAAATCTGCGGAGTTATTAGGAATTGGCTTGACGACACTATATCGAAAAATGGAAGAATACGGCATCGCGAAGTAACCCGTAACTCAGCTTTCCAAGCTGAGAAGCCCGTACAACAGCCCATGCGGGTAAACTTTTCCAAGCTGTTAAATTCCAAGCTGTTAACAAAAAATCAACCAATCCACCTCAAAAACGTTAGACCTACCAAAATACGGTAGTGGGTGAAAATGACTGATGCATCACTTTTACTCACAAGGTGAGCATTTCCCATTTTAACCCACTACCCCAAAATATAAAATATGAAATACATCTTGCCCGTATTGGGTTCCCTCGTACTCGCAGTTATATTGGTAAGTTGCTCCGTCAAACCCAAAGGCACTTTCTCCGAGCAATTAAGACCACTCGCCCCCGACTATTCCAAAACAGAAAATTGGGCGGCTCTTCCAACCAAAAATGATGCAGCAGACCTTCTCCCTACAGCAGATTTCAAAGACAATCAAGCAGACGCACCAATTGATGTTTTTTACCTTTATCCAACGATTTATAGCGGAGCAAAAGGCGAAACACAATGGAACGCGCCAATTGATGATACTGAATTTAACGAAAAAGTAGATAGTACTGCCATTAAAAATCACGCTGCTATTTTTAATGGAGTAGGGAAGGTATACGCGCCGCGTTATCGTCAAGCACATTTGAATTCTTATGCAGCTTATGAAGAAGAGAAACGCAATGCAAGTGCAAAAGCAGCATTTGCGTTAGCTTATGAAGATGTGAAAGCTTCTTTTCAGTATTACTTAGACAATTACAATCAGGGACGTCCGTTTATCATTGCCTCGCATAGTCAAGGAACGACGCATGCAAAAGTTCTATTGAAAGAAATGATTGACGGCACGAAATTGCAAAATCGTATGGTGGCAGCTTATTTAGTGGGCATACCTGTTGCGAAAGATTATTTTAAGAAAATTCCACTGTGTGCGACACCGCAAATGACGGGGTGTTTTTGTTCTTGGCGGACATATAAAGAAGGTTCGAAACCAAAGAATTATACGCCAGATAATAATATTGCGGTGGTCAATCCAATTACTTGGACGACAGAAGAAACGCCTTCACCTAAATCAGAACACAAAGGCGCAATTTTTTATGATTTCAATAAAGTCTATTCTAAAATCACGACTGCACGTGCTTTTGACGGTTTTTTGTATGTGAATAAACCGAAGTTCCCAGGTAGTATTTTCTTGGTGAGAAAGAACTATCACATTGCTGATTTTAATTTATTTTGGTTGGATGTGCGGGAGAATGCGAAGTATCGGGAGGGCTTGTTTTGGAAGTATTAATTAGTTGACAGTTGAAAAATTAACGAAAAAAGGCGAAACACTTAATGTGCTTCGCCTTTTTCATACCGTTTTAAGTCTCGCGACCGTCAACGGACAACTGTCAACCGACAACTATTTACTTCTCCAATTCAAAAGTATAATTCACTTCCTCAACGATTGGCATTTCATCACCTGGGGTCTCTTGACGTAACAAGATGTTCAAATCAATAGTCTCGCTCTCGTCTTTCTCAGTGCTATCAAAAGTGAAGTCAATTTGACCACCTTCACCTGGCTGGAAAGTTTTACCTTCTGGCCAAGTTACAGTCGTACAAGAACATGCATCAACTAAATCGATGTATAATTCTGTATCACCTTCATTTGTGAAGTAAAAAGTACCTGTACGCTTTTCGCCTTTCTTTACTTTACCTAACTCGATCAAGCGAGTTTTGAAAGTCATGATAGGTACACCGCTCAAATCTTTACGACCGTAAAGTGAAGACTTATTGCTTACTTTTTTTATCGGGTCATTTCTTTGAATGATGTTAGCGCCTTTATCTGGTGCTGACTGAGATTTCTCTTGTACTTTTTTGTTGTCAAGTTCTAGTAACTTAGTCTCTGTTATTGTAATACTCGTAGGTCCTTCAATAATTTTGAATTCTGTACGACGATTTAACTGGTGTGCTAACTCTTGTATTTCTTTGCCTTGCATAGCATTGATGTACTCTTCTGTCAATACAACACCTGTTGGTAAAAACGTATTTGCATTAGAGATTTTATCAGTTACAGTACGAGGTTGGCTTTCTCCGTATCCAACAGCTTGGATGCGACGACGTGCAATACCTTTATTCATTAACCAGCGACGCGCACTTTCTGCACGGCGTTGTGATAAGGCTTGATTGGCTGCATCTGTACCACGTGCATCTGTATGAGAACTCAACTCAATTACCATAGATGGATACTCATTCATCAAATTCAACAAGAAGTTCAAATCTGGTTCTGCATCTGGACGAATGTCAGCTTTTCCAAAATCATAAAGAACATTACCTAATTCGATTGGTTCTTCGCGAGTGATTGTAACTGTAGCAGGAGGTGGTGGAATGAATTTTAAATTCACCATTTCTGCAAAAGTACGACTATCAATCATACCTACTGTGTTGAATTCAACTTCAGCCGATTCGTAGCTTGGAGCTTTTGCGATAATTTTGTACGCTTTATCTAAGTCCAAGTCAAACTTGAATTCGTTGCCGTCAGCATTAGATTGTGTTTGTGTAACACCTTCTTTGTTATCCGTCATTTCGATTAACTGCAAAGAAACTCCAGTCAATGGTTGTTTACTATCAATATCAAAAGAAGTAACAATCAAATCAGCCAAGATTTTCTTCAAGTTAACGTAGTAGATATCATCACAACAAGTTTTACTCTTCAATGAGCGTGTACCTTCACGGTTAGAAGTCAATGTACCTTGGTAACCTTCTGCATCTAAAGTGAAGTATTTCTCATCTAAAGGTGTGTTGTAACCCATTCCCATATTTTCAGGAGAAGACCAACGTGCACCATCCCACACAGTAGTAAAGATATCAAAACCACCCATAGTTGGATGACCGTTAGAAGAGAAATATAAGTTACCGTCACGGTAGTAAGGCGTTGCCTCATCACCCGCAGTATTTACTTTTGGACCTAAATTTACAGGGTCACCATAAACTTCGCCGCTTTTGCGAGTAGCGTAGTAAAGGTCATCTCCTCCTTCTCCTCCTTCCATATCTGATACGAAGAAAAGAACTTCGCTACCAAACAATTCACCGACAACACCATGCTTTGCATTGTATTCGCCATTCACACCCACCAATTCTTTAACTGGTCCCCAGCCATCACTTGTTTTGTTAGATACATAAATTTTACTTTCTGTAACTTCTACACCGTCTAACATCATACGAGACAAAATCATACGTTCGCCATCAGGAGTTACATTTACATTACTCGTGTGGTAACCTGCACGGTTGATGATTTCATCCAATACTGTTGGTTCTCCCCAACCTTTCTCGCCACGTGTAGAAGACATGACCATTGCATCCGTCGTTTCTGCTTTCCCGTCTAAAACGATTAACTCACTAGTATTGAAACCAGCGTAGTACATCGTATTACCTCCGTCTGCTAAACTTGGAGAATATTCAGAAGTCTTCGTATTTACTTTTTTACCTGCATTGGTAACCGTTAAGTTTTCAACAGGCTGTGCTAATTTTGCAAATTCTGCACCTTGGATTTCAGCTTTAGCTAATTCTTTCAAAGTTTCATCTGCGCCTTCATCGATGTATCTCTGTAGAGTTACAATCGCCTCATCATACATCCCCAACATTTTTTGAGAACGACCATAAGGGAATAAAAACTCAGTGTATGCACCTTTTTTATCTTTGTCATCTTTTCTTATTGCACGCTTATAGTAGCTTGCAGCTCTTTTAAAGTCACGCAATTTATAGGACAAATCACCAATCTTGATAGCTAAGTCGTAATCTTTACGCTCTTCATAAGCCTTCATGTAGTTATCAAGAGCGTTGTAATATTGTTTAAGTTCTAACTGTTCTTCTGCCGTACGAAGATAAGTAGAGTAGCTCGCCTTCATCATAGGCTGCGCTTGCAATCCTAAAGAAGCAGTGAGAGCTAAAGCAAAAATCAGAATAAACTGTTTCATATATTTGGAGTATTTAACTCGAAGAAAAATTATTTATGAGGAGAATAATTTTGAATGTCAATGATTTTATATAAATCATCATTTAAATAACAACGCATTATTCCCGTTTTTATTCACTTTGTTTTTTCTTTTATAGAGATTTTAACAAAACGAAATTTCTAACATCTTATGAGTGTTAGAATTGTGGACAGAAGATAACTTTAGGTACATCAACTTTCTTAAAGATAATACCTACATAGCTCACTCCAAGTTCCCAGCCACCACGATTGTTTATCGCTTTACCTAAAGAGCCCAAACGTACATCATAAGAACCTGCTACACGCAATGGACCATAGTTAATACCAATTAATGGCTGCACATCTCTACCCAAACGGTGTCCTAATCCAATACGGAAATCAATCTCTTTTTCTTCATTAAACAAGTATTCACCCCAAACTTGTACTGCTGCTTGGTTTTGATTACCGATAGTAGATACAAAAAGAGTTGGGTTTAATGTCCATTTCTTATTAATTTGTCTTCTAAGACCTGCATGAATATTAACGCGTAGTGGTAATCTGAAGTCGATACTGTCAGAGTCTGGATTATCTAGACTTTGATTTGGTCGAGTGATGTTTAAAGCAGCAAGACCGATATGGAAGTGTGTTTTCTTATCGATGTTAGTACGGAATTTAACACCTGCATTGATAACTAAGCCATCAGCACCAGGCGTGTTTTGCGCACCTGCCCCACCTTGTCCAAACATAGTTAATGCCGCATCATCTAAAGGGCTAGTTGATGAAAGAATACTTTGTTCAGTACTTGCATTGTCCAAACCGCTGAAGCTTCTACTTCTCATTGCCCCTTGTAGACCAATAGTGAAATAAGTATTCTTTTTTGCATTAATAGCATAATTGAAAGAAGCAGCTAAACCAAATAAAGTTGTTTCTTGATTAAGAGTACCAGATTTATCAGTTTGGAAATGTAAGCCAGCACCAATCCAGTGACCTTTCCCAATAATGAAAGGTAAAGGCGCATCTACGTAGAACATAGGTGTCTCAAAATCCTGAGTATTGAGTGTACCTCCTTCTGTCCCTGTGCCCAGCACTGAAAACTGATCACGATAAATACCGCCTACACGATAAGAGCCTAAAAAATTTCCTGCATTGGCAGGATTTACACTCAAAGGAGCGTAGTCATACAATGTGTTATGCAAATCTTGCGCGGAGAGCGAAAGACTACCGAAGACCAAGCAAATAGTTGTTAAAAGTCCGGCTAACTTCATAGGTTAATATTTTTAGTATTTCTGAAATCTTTGGAATGCGAGTTTTTAAATTCTATAAAAAGTCTTACGCATTTTTGAGAATCAAGTTCAGTTTATAGTTTATAAGGAATGAGGAAATGGTGATTTATTAACATCTTCTCATTGCCAAAAATCCTCACGAAGCCGAAAGATAGTAAATGTTTTTAATTGGTAAGAATTAATCAGGTGTAGTCTTTTGATTTTAACGTGATTCGCCGCCTATTTGACGGATAAAATGGTTGAAGTACGGTTGACGGGTGATGGTTGACGGTTGACGGGTGGGGAAATTCAGGGAGTTTCTTTTTTTATAGAGAAGTAAGAACATGAAAAAAGAGGCTACATTTTTTAAATGTAGCCTCTTTAGAAAAAGGACTAAGTCATTTTAGACCGTCAACGGACAACAGACAACTGTCAACCATTTTTAATTACGCTTTCCAGCGGCAACAGCATTGACTTCAATCATATCATCCATGATATTCAATACCTCTTCGAGGTAAACATCTTTTTTGATATTTTTGACGAAGTCCTCATTTCTTGCAGCTTTACTTTCGTCTGCTTCAAATGCAGGCAAGTCAACTTTCAAGTTTTCAACTGACATGTTTACTTCATCTTCAAACATATCTTCAAAACTCTTAGCAATTTCTTCCATAGCATCTTCCTCCGCATTGTATGCTTCTAAGCCTAGAGGGTAATCTGTATCATCACGTTGTGTTTTTAAGCGTTTTGCGTTTTCGTCAATTTTAGAGAAAACAGCGTTCGCTTTAATACGTGTTGCGCTTTGTGCTTTTAGTTTATCCAAGTTTCTAGAAACGTCATAAACGTTTTGCTGTGTTTCAACTGGAGCAATTTCTGTCCATTTCAATGGATATTCGTTTTCTTTTTCACCTGTCTCGATGTACTTGTAATTGTCTGGTAAAATGATATCTGGAGTCACACCTTTCAATTGTGTAGAACCACCATTGACACGGTAAAATTTCTGAGTTGTCAATTTTACTTGACCCAAAGGCTTCACTTGACTATTACCACTGATAGCGCGGTCTAGGTCAAAGAAACGCTGTACTGTACCTTTACCAAAGGTAGGAGAACCTACGATAACTGCACGTTCGTAATCTTGTAGTGCTGCTGCTAAGATTTCAGAAGCAGAAGCCGAGAAGTTATTGACCATGATGATAAGGTGTCCGTCCCATAAAACTGAAGAGTCTGTATCTTCCAAAACTTCTGGTTTACGGTCACGAGATTTGACTTGTACCATTGGACCGTCTTCGACGAATAAGCCACTCATTTTAACTACATCGCGTAAAGAACCACCGCCATTATTACGTAAGTCAATAACGATACCTTCTACATTTTGTGCTTTCAATTTTTCTACTTCTGTTGCTACGTCTTTTGCACAACGACGCCCATTTCTATCTTGAAAATCCGCGTAAAAACTTGGTAGACGAATGTAACCAACTTTTTCACCTTCATCTGTTTTCATCATTAATGACTTCGCAAAACCTTCCGAAGTAATAACAACATCACGTTCGATAGTAATTTTTTGAGAAGAACCATTTACTTTCTTGACCGTCAAAATTACTTTCGTTCCTTTCTTACCACGAATGAGCTGAACCACTTCATTGATAGTCATTCCGTTGATATCAACAGCGTCCTCACCTTCTTGAGCTACGGCTGTGATAAGGTCATTTTCTTCCAAATCACCTTGTTTCCATGCCGGACCACCAACTACGATACTTGTAATTTTTGTGTATTCATCATCACTCTGTAGACGTGCACCAATACCTTCCAATTTACCACTCATACGAATGTCAAAGTTTTCTTTGTCAATTGGTTCGTAGTAACTTGTATGTGGGTCATATACTGCTGTGATAGCATTCAAGTAGGTACTTAAATGGTCATTTCGCTTCATTTTAGCCAAACGGTCATACCATTTGTCAAAATACTTCAAAGCTTCTTCTTTTGCTTCTGTCATCAAGTCTGCATCAGATTTGCTTTTATAAGCCAAGTCTTCTTCAGACATTTCTTTTCCTTCTTCTGCTTCCTCAGCATTATATTCCGTTGCTTTTTCGCGCTTGTCGATTAATTCAGTATAACGGTTCAAAGTCTCATACTTTGCCCAATCTGCCCAGTATGCTTCTAATTCCTTATCATTTTTTGCCCAACCGCGCTTTTCTCCGTCTAATTCGATAGAACCAGCTTCATCAAAATTGAAATCCTTTTTGAGTGCTGTTTGATAATAAGCTTGTGTTTTAGTAATACCTTCGTTAAATAACTTTAAGGAAGTATCGAAAAATTCATAAGCACCGTTATTAGCTTGATTATCAATTTCTAGCTGAAATTTTTCTAATTGATTGACATCTTTTTGAGTCAACCAACGACGACCACCGTCTAAGCGGTCCATGTATATATCGTATGCTTTAGCGGAAAATTCATCATCAATCTGCACTGGTTGGAAGTGTAGAGTATTTAAACTATTAATGATAGTTTGAATTAATACTGCTTCTTTCTCTTCGTTATTTACGGGAGGATAAAAGGCGCAAAAAGCCAATAATGCCACTGCTACAGATAAAAGATACGCGCTTTTGATTTTCATGTAATTATTTTTATATGAAAGGAAAGATGTAAAGTCGCTCGCTTTCCTTTTACTTATTTGTAAACTATTATTTTGAGTGTTACTCCTTTACGGAATAAATAACGCAAAAATCTATGATAAATGTACTTATTTACCTGTAAAAAGTTGGGCTAACACCGTGCCAGCTGCGTCATTTAACATTGTTTAACGTTTAATAGACTTTCTAATAAAGTATTTTGGTTTAATTTTCTCGTAAGCTTCTGAGATTTAAAAGATACATGAAAGAGTTAAGGGATAGTAAATTTCTGTTTTGGAATTTGAAGTATTTCACTTTTACTTATGATTTTATTAGCTATTTCTTGTCGTGAGGATTACACTTAGATATGCTAGGAAAACTTAATAAGTTGTAGTTTTGCGCATTAAATAAGAGAAGGTCTAGATATTTAGACAAGCTAATTAAAACCAAATCAATGAAAAAGATTTTACTTGCAGTTGCACTTTGCTTCTTTGGATTTATTTCCATGAATGCACAAGATTCTAAGTTTCCAAGCTTAGACAAAAGTCCAATGGATGCTGTACACTATCCACGTAGTTCCGCATTCAATAATTATATGGATGAAGACGAAAAATTGGACCGAAAAATAAAAGTTTTATACTGTCGCCCTGTCGTAAAAGGTCGCAAAGTATTTGGAGAGTTAGTGCCTTATGGTAAAGAGTGGCGTTTGGGAGCGAATGAAGCAACGGAAGTTACATTTTTCGATGCTGTAGAAATTGGCGGTACCTTCGTGAACCGCGGAAATTACACGATGTTTGCAGATGTAAATGAAAAAGAATGGACAATTAAATTTTCTACCCAAAGACATCTTGGTGGTAACGAGAATAGAGACATGTCAAAGGACGTAGCATCTATGACGATTCCTGTAAAAGCAGTAGGAGAGAGCAGAGAGTCTTTCACGATAGGTTTTCAAAAAATCAATGATGGCTTGGTACACATGATTTTTGCTTGGGATAAAGTAGAAGCTGCTTTACCTATCAACTTAAATCCAGCATTTTTAGCAGGAGATGATAAAAGCCCAATGGATTTGGCCCAATATCCAAGAAGGTCTCGTTTGCAAAACTACTTAAAACCAGAGGAAGTAGAAGCAAATCAACCAAAAGTACGCGTGGTATATAGCCGCCCAAAAAGAAATGACCGTACGATATTTGGTGAGTTGGTAAAGTATGATGAGCCTTGGCGTTTAGGAGCAAATGAAACGACGGAAGTGACTTTCTTTGAAAATGTAACTATTGGAGGAACAGAAATCCGTCGCGGCACTTATGGTATGATGGCTGTTCCAACAAAAGATAGCTGGGAGATTATTATTCATAAAGGTATTCCAAGTTGGGGTGTTTACAACCATGATGAAGAAAATAATATCGCTTCTATCAAAGTACCTACTCAAAAAACAGGTGAAATGGTAGAAAACTTATCTGTATTCTTCGAGAAAAAATCAGAAAAAGAAGTACACATGGTGATTGCTTGGGAAGAGACGATGGTGGCTGTACCTGTGATGCTTAAATAAATATGAAATAGGAAGTATGAAATATGAATGGCGTCTCATCAGAAACTGTTTTCATATTTCATACTTCATATTTAATGCTCCCCTTTATAAACTCCTGTAAACTGCATCTCACCTGCCTCTATCGCAGCGTCTAATCTATTTTCTGCTGGAGGTATTGGGCAACTAT
>CAZQTE010000121.1:0-13523 GCA_964595615.1 uncultured Saprospiraceae bacterium | reverse complement strand
AAACGAAAAAATAAGCGGCTCAGATTCTGAATCTATTAATCTCACATTCCTAAGCAAATCGGAAAATTAAAAATCGAATAGTTCGTATGAAAAATAATAGATACTCACTCCATTTAGTAGGTTTAGCAAGCATTCTTTTTTTTGGAATGGCAACTACCCTCAAGACTGATCATGGAAAATTTTTCGAAATTTCTAAGAATATTGAAATCTTTACAAATATGTACAAAGAAATCAATACTTCTTATGTTGATGACCTTGACCCTGGTCAGTTGATGCGCACTGGTATTGATGCTATGTTAGAATCTTTAGACCCATATACTAATTATATTAGTGAGTCTGAAATTGAAGGCTACCGCTACATTACCGAAGGTAAGTACAATGGTATCGGGGCTATTTTCAATATGGTTGACGATTATGTAACGGTGACTCAATTATATGCTGACTCTCCTGCCGCTAAAGCAAATCTAAAACCTGGTGACCGCATCCTTTCAGTAGATGGTAAATCTGCTGCTGGTAAAAAAGAAGAGGAAGTTCGCGCGATATTGAAGGGTTATCCTGGGACAGAGGTTTTACTCACGGTAGAGCGCCCTGGCACAGCAAAAGAATTGAAAATTAATTTAATGCGTGAGCAAGTTAGCGTTCCTAATGTTCCCTACTCAGGTATGGTCGGAGATGATATTGGTTATGCAGCTCTAACTACTTTCACACGCGAAGCGGGGAAAAATGTAGCTAATGCATTAAAAGAATTGAAGGAAGAGAATCCTAATTTGAAAGGCTTCATTTTCGATTTACGAGGAAACGGTGGTGGATTATTAACAGAGGCCGTAAATGTTTCTAATGTTTTTATTCCGAAAGGAGAACTCGTTGTAACAACTAAAGGAAAAGTAAAAGATTGGGATAGAAGTTTTAAAACGTTAAATAAACCTGTAGACGAAGAAATTCCTGTCATTGTTTTAATAAATAATAATTCAGCATCAGCTTCTGAGATTGTCTCCGGCGTTTTGCAAGATTACGATCGTGCGATTTTATTAGGACAACGCTCTTATGGTAAGGGATTAGTACAAAATACACGCGATATTGGTTACAATTCTAAAGTAAAAATGACCACTGCGAAATACTATATTCCTTCAGGTCGCTGTATTCAAAGCGTTGAATATGAAAATGGTGAACCCGTAAATATTTCTGATGAAAAACGTGCAAAATTTACAACTCGTGCTGGTCGTACAGTTTTAGACGGCGGAGGTGTACAGCCTGATGTTTTAATCGACAAAGACGGTGATAGTGAAATTTTGACAACTTTACGTAAGAAATACATCTTATTTAAATATGTTACTGAATATACCGCGGGTAAGGATACTACTCAGATATCGGAAAATTTTGATTTTTCTGAATGGAATAACTTTGTAAGTTATTTAGAGAAAATTAATTTTGATTATGATACGAAGAGTGAAAAGTTATTAAAAGACCTGAAAGTTCGTGCAGAGAAAGATGGCTACCTTTCAAGTACCGATATTACAGCTTTAGAGCAAAAAATCATTCAAGCAAAGAAGAGTGATTTAGAAAAACACAAAGACGAAATTATTGATATGATTGAGAAAGAAGTTGTTGGACGTTTTTATTTTCAACGTGGACAAATTAAAACTTCATTGAGAAATGATGCAGAAATTGAAGAAGCTGTGAAATTGATTAACGACGGAGCAAAATTTAAAAAAGTGCTTACGGATAAGTAAGTACATGACATTATTTAAGTGCATGACATTATTTATTCGGATAAATTTGAGAGAGAGTTTTTTTTGATAGTTTTCTTTTAAAAATCGTTGCATGGTCTGCATCACGCGACTATTTTTAAGAGGAAAATAACGAAAAAATATCCTCTCAAAATGTCCGAATAAATAGTGTCATGCACTTATGTGCTTAAAAACGCTAAAAAATCCCGAATTTTCATTGAAGATTCGGGATTTTTTTTGCCATCTTTTAACAAAAAAAAGATTAGTCAAAATGAATTTGACTAATCTTCGATAAAAACCTTGTTTTGATGTTGTGACCTGTTTGTATAAAAAAACACAACTGGTCTTTCGTTTTGTAAATTACTGTAAAAAAAACTGCTACTCAACTTAAAAAAAGGTAAGTAGTAAAAGTTTGTAATAAAAGAGAGAACCCTTTTATTAAGAATTCAGTGATATTATCAGTTATTAGGAATGCTTAGGGATGTGGAAGAATGGGGCTTTTGTCAAAATTTAATTTGAACTCTATTTCAGAGGTTTGGTCTTTTATCTATTAGCGATAAGAACTTTTTCCTTTTTGAGATGAAAAGTTTTCAGCTAAAACGATACCTCCTCCGACTAAAAATGCACCTAATGCGATGTAAACTATAAGCATAGTCTTAAGTTTTTGTGTGTTAGTAATAATGATGTCTTCTCTTTATGTGCATGAGCCCAGAAAGTCTGTTACTCTTTCTAAAGGCTAATATGATACTTTTTGTCGAGTTTTCCATAAAAAATTATGATTTTCTTAAGGATTCGAACATTTAGTAACGTATGCCCATAATATTTGACCGAATATTCGGAAAAAGTCACATTTTTCGCTTTTCAACACAATATGCTTTTTCTTAAATTACTTAGAGAATACTATAACAAAAGTAGCCCCTTCCACACCGTCGTGAGAAGAGGCTATCCCAAAAACCAATTGTTAAAGGACATCTGTCTTTGGAAGAATAGTCAGCAAAAGCTTTCTACCCTATCTATATTTTTTTGAACTATCGTATTCTGATTTATTCCATTTGCTAAACTCGAAGGCTGCGGTAATTTCATGGGTACCACTATTGTACTCCTGAAATTTGGCGAATGAAAGATCAAAGCCATAGAAAACTTTTACCGACGAAATTTTACCTCCTAACAAAATACCAACTGCTCCTCCTGTTCCTGAACGGTAAGATAATCCAGCAAAAAGTTGATCACTTAAGAATCCTGCGACTGTATTAAAGTCGATTTGAAATGGAGAATTTAAAGTTTTTCGTACCATGATAGACGGTTCAAAAGACACACCTGCGTTTTCAAAGTCTAACTTATGTCCCATGTCAAAAATGAAGTACTTTAAGAAGCCACCTTCTGGTTCTGCACCTGCAATTTCGCCTAGACGAGCTACAACTAAATTAGGAAATGATAATCCTATATGCGTTCTTTCCTTGATTGTTCCGTAAAAACCCAAAGTAGCATCAAATATTTTAACCCCATCAATATAATCAGAAACTAATCTCTCACTCTCAATTAATGGATTTTCGTTTGTTGTACGCGCTAAGCCCATACTTTGAAATTCTGTGCTGAATCCCATTCCCAATTTTACGTCTTCACCAATTTGGTAACGAAAAGCATAATTTAATTGAAAACGAAGACGGTCTAATGATGCAATTTTTTCAGAAAGAATATTCGCACCAATCCCCATTGTACGTCCTAATGGACCATGATAGCCAACAGAGTAAGTTTTTGGCGCACCAGGAAATCCTGCCCACTGGCTACGCAAATTCATCATCAGGTTATTTTTTTCATTAAAACCTGTTGCCCCTGGGTTGATTAAGATTGGGCTGATGTGATATTGTGTAAATACTGCTTGATCTTGTGCATTGGCACTTCCAAAAGCAAATAAAAATAAAACGAGTAAAATTAAATTTTTCATGTCATGGGAATTTTGGTACGGTTGACGGTTAACGATTGGCGGTTGACGGTCGCTTTTTGATTAAGCGTAGTCACGTCATTACCATTTTTATCGTCTCTCCCTTCTTTCGTTCCAATTGTAGAATTATTTAAAAAAATAATCTGCTTTTTTAATAATCGGTTTTCTAAAAATTTAATTCAGGAGGTGATTTCTTATAAAAAATCACCTCCTAAATTTTAAAGTTCTTACTCCTTTAAGATTGTAATAGAACCTTTTAACTGCTTCGTTACACCTTGCTCTTCATATTCTAATACATAGAAGTACCCGCCACCAGCTAATTCAGCATCACGTAGATTTGTTCCTTTCCAGCCATTCGGACAGTCATCTGTACCACAATCATAATTTTCTTGCGTGTACACTAATTGTCCCCAACGGTTGTAAATTTCTAAACGATTTTCTTCGTAATTTTCGATACAGTTAATAACAAATTCATCATTCTCTCCTGGACTACTAAATGGTGTTATTACCAAACGTGTATCTAAACAGCCTAAAGAATTATCCTGAACGATAATATCCATTTCCATAGCTTCACATCCATTTGCATCTGTTACAAATAACATGTAGCTACCAGCTGCTAATCCTGTCAATTCTTCTGTAGTTCCAACTTCACCATTACTACGCCATTCATAGCTATAGTCTTCTGTACCACCAGTTACAATTGCGGTTGCCGTTCCATTTTGAGAACCGTCATCTGCTGTTGTTACGGCAGTAACTTCTAATATTTCAGGTTCGAATAATTCAGTCGTTCCTGTAGTTTCACAACCATTCGGGTCAGTGATATTGACAGTGTATAATCCTTCAGTTAGATTACTAACTGTTGGTAAAAATGCATTTACAATACCTGTTCCTGTCCATTCATAATCATATTCTGCAACATCCGTGTTCGCACCACCTGTTGGTACAGCAGTAATAGCTCCATCTCTTTGACCATTACAACTAATTCCATCTATTTCTAATGTAGTTGAAAATGGTTCTGGTTCTGTTATAGTCACTGACGCGGTGCTAATACAGCCAATTTCATCCGTAGCGGTTACAGTATAAACACCTGCTGGCACATTTGAAATTGCTTGACTATTTGTATTATTACTGTCATTCCATACGTAACTTACATCATTCATTCCTCCTTGAGAATTCGCAGTTGCTGCTCCGTCTGAGCGTCCTGCACAACTAACATTTGCTCCCCCAACAAATAAGGTGCTTGGTGCTGCTGTTGCAGTTAAGAATGATTGTGTCTCTATATTTACTTCCTGAGAAATAGATACTCCAGAAACTACATCTGTAATTGTTACTGTATAATTTCCTGCTTCTTTTTCGCTGATACAGTTTGTCATTTCTCCCGAACTCCAGAGATAAGTATAATCTCCATTTCCTCCTGCAACAGTAGCGCAAGCTTCTCCATTTGTATCTCCGACGCAGTCTGCATCATCGATATCTAAAGCAGAAACTTCGAATAGTTGTAGTTGGAAAATTTCAGAAGTCATTGAACAGCCGTTTTCATCTGTTACTTCCACAGAATAAGCCCCTACAGACAAGTTCACATTCGTTTGATCATTACTTCCAGGACTCCAATCATATTCATATTCTCCTGTTCCTCCTTCTACATTTACGCTAATCGCACCATTATTTCCTGCAGCAATTGTTACAGGGAAAATAGTTGAAGACACGATTGTTAGAGGTGCAGGCTCATCTATAACTTGACTCGGAATTTCCATTGTTTGTCCCGCATCATCTGTAATTAAAACTAAAACAGATTGTGCACAAAGATTACCAAAGGTTTCTGTTCCGTCATTTCCTAAATCTGTTCCTGAAGCAATTGTTATTCCTGCTGCATCTTTTATTTCTATTGTATATGGAGCAACGCCTGTAAGAATATCTACCGTTACAGAGCCATTACATTCTCCAAAACATGAGGTAGATGTTGTCGTTGCATCTGCCACCAATTCTACAGGAATATATTCAATAGTAGTTGTAGAAGTTGTAGAACAACCTTCGCTATCTGTGATTGTTACTGTGTAGTCTCCTGCACATAAGTTGGTGACAGTTGATGTGGTTGCAGCATCTACCGTATTCCATAGGAAAGTATATCCTCCAAATCCACCAGTTGCACCACTTACATTTATAACACCGTCACATACACCATCATCACTTAATTGGGAAACAACAGGGCTTACAGAAATAGCACTCGCTGCTTCCGTTAATTCTACTGTTGCTGTATCAAAACTACCATTACCATCTGTCACTAAAACGATATATGTACCTCCAGCTAAACCATTTATATCTTCGTCATCTGAGATATAAGGACCAGGTCCAGTCCAAGAGTAAGTTATTGTTCCTTGACCACCAAATGTACTGATATTAATAAATCCATTACTTTCATCTGCACAAGAGAATTGAACTTCATCTATTTCAACGATTAATGGACTATTAATTGTAAAACATTGTGTATCTGTACAGTTATTTGCATCAGTTACAGTAACGCAGTATTGTCCACCAATAGATAAATTATTTAAGTCTTCTGTAATAGCAGAATAATTATCTGGTCCAGTCCATTGGTAAGTGTAGGTACCTGTTCCTGAACCACCACCAGGGGTAATATTAATCGCACCAGGAGAGTCCGTTGCTACATCTGTAGTTGTACCTGCGATAACAACATTCGCTGGTTGATTAACTTCGAGTTCATCAACCATTTCACATCCTTCTTGGTCTTCTACAGTCACAGTATACATTCCTGCTGCAAGATTTTGTGGATTAGTTCCTGACAATCCTCCTGTCCATGCATAGGAGTAATTTCCCCAACCGCCTGTTGCAGTGATTGCGATTGCTCCGTCGGTATTCCCATTACAAGAAACATCGGTTACTGTTGCGTCTAAAGATAATTGAGAAGCTGGTTGCTCAACGGTGAATGCTTCATTCATTGTACATTGATTAGCATCAGTTACAGTCAAGCTGTATGTTGAAGCCATTAATCCAGAAAGGTTAGTTCCTGTTGTATTAGCAGGTAAATTTCCTCCTGTCCAATTGTATGTCAATGAGCCTGTCCCACCTTGTCCAGTTACAGAGATTGTTCCGTCTTGTCCTTCAAAACATGTTACGGTTCCTACTGTCTCCGAAATGGAGATAGAAGTATTTGGCTCTGTTACTTGGAAAGTCTGTGAAGCTGTTTCAGCACCTCCACAAGTTGTTACATTTAAAGTATAGTTACCTGCTGGTAATCCTCCGATATCTTCACTTAAACTCAAAATACCATTTGAGCTATTATCAATCCATTGGTATGTATAAGCATCATCGCCTCCAGAAACCGTTACTTCTATAAGTCCGTTATTTCCTCCTTGACAAGAAACATTTGAGATACTATTTTGAGTAATTGTTGCTGCTGGACAGTTGTTAACCACATTAACTGCACATTGTAAAAATGTAACAGGTAGTTCTGCTGCTGAGACATCCGTGACCTCTACTGCTGTAGGAAAACCATCAAAAGTCATCAATGTACTTTGTCCAACATCGCCTATGATTTCAAAACAGATTTCGAATAGAACATCACCATTCGGTACGCTCGTTCCTAAGCCTTCATCATTCGTCCAAACAACTCCTAATGAACCATTTGCCGCATTACCTTCTCCAAAAGATGCCTGAGCTAAGAATGGAATTCCGAATGCTTGTACACTTTGGTAAGATAAAATATCATCATTCCAATGCATGCTGTATTGGAAACTTGAAATATTTGTAAAGTTCTGTGTTGATACAGGAATACAAACAATGTCACCTGGTTCTCCATCGACACATTCATATTGAAATACAACATCTTCTGTGACGACTTCACCTTCTACACTAACATTACCTGCATTAAATTCTGCATCAATATCTTGTCCATTACTTGTGTTGGACGTTACTTCTATAGATGTTGGCGTCCCTCCTATTGCAACCTGACTAATGCTACCACTCGCACCTATTACATCAAAACACGCTTGGTAAATAACCGTACCATTTGGTACGGTAACACCTGTTGTCGCTTCGTGTATCCATGATACTGTTAAGATACCATCATCAATACTTCCTTGTCCAAAATCAGGCTCGTTTAAGTCTTCTAAATTGAAGGCTTGAAGACCAGTAAAATCAAGAATACTTTCATCCCAAACCATGCTGTATTGAAAACTAACAATGTCTACAAAATCATCTACAGAAATATCTAGACAAATATTATCTCCTGTTTCCGCAGTTTCAGATTCTATTGTAAATGTTAAATTTGCATTATCTTGAGTAGGTCCGTTTGTATCACTACCTTCTATGATAACAACTCCAGGAACACTCGTAAATGGAACAATTTGATTATTAATCGTCGTCGTCTCAATACTGGTAGGACTTCCAGAAAAGGAAATATTTGTACTTCCTGTAGTTGTTAGTGCTTCAAAACAAACTTGATAAATCACTGTACCTGTTGGTAAAGTAATACCCGTTGTTGCTTGATGAAACCATGAGGAAGTTAAATTACCATTTGCTGTTCCTGTTGTTCCAAATGAAGAAGCGTTTAAGTCTGTTAAATTAAAGCCTTGCACACCTGTAAATGACAAAACAGTTGGGTCCCAATTGATACTATACTGAGCACTGACAATGGCATTGAAGTTATCGACAGTTACATCTAAACAAAATGACTCTCCTATTTCGACAACCGCAGTTTGCATCGTAAATTCTAAATCATCATTTCCTCCGCCGCTGCCAGTTACAATAGTTACTTGACCAGGATTAGAGAAAAATGGAATGACTGAACTTGTATTATCTGTTATTTCTATACTCGTTGGTGCACCACTAAAACTCACTAATGGAGTACTTCCTACTCCTGATAAAACAGTAAAGCATACTTGATAAATTACTGTGCCATCTGGAACGGTGACTCCCGTTGTTGCTTGGTGTATCCATGACATTGTTAAATCGCCATTGTCAGTACCATTTGTACCAAATGCCGCTTCATTTAAATCTGTTAGATTATAATTTTGAACCCCGTTGAATTGTAATTCAGTTGGGTCCCAGTTCATACTATACTGTGCACTTACAACATCAGTAAAATTATCGACTGTTACATCTAAACAAATCATTTCTCCTTCTTCTCCTTCTACATCTTCGACAGTAAAAGTAAGATTACCATTTCCTGTGCCGCCGCCATTATCACCTTGTACTGTTACTTGACCATTATCAATTATTGGAGTAATAACACTACTCGTATTATCAGTTACTTCGATAGATGTAGGTGAACCTGAAATACTTACACCTACAGTTTCTCCATCTGTTCCATTAACGTCAAAACATACTTGGTAAATTACTGTACCGTCGGGTACGGTTACTCCTGTTGTTGCCTGATGTATCCATGAAAGTGTTAAATTCCCAGCAGCCGTTCCGCTTGTGCCAAATGCCGCAGCATTTAAATCTGTCAAATTATAATTTTGGACAGATGCAAAAGTCAAAACAGATGCATCCCAGTTCATACTATATTGAGCACTAACAATATCATTGAATCCTTCTACTGAAATATCCATACATACCTGTTCTCCATTTTCGCCAGTAACTTCCTCTACAATAAATGATAAGTCACTAGAATTTTGTCCGCCACCATTGTCGTTTACACTAACTTGTCCAGCATTATTTGAAAAGTCAACAACGCTACTTGTGTTATCCGTCACTTCTATTGAGGTTGGTGAACCTGACAATCCTATAGTCGCGGTTTGACCATCTGTTCCTGATAGAGCATCAAAACATACTTGATAGATTACAGTACCATCTGGAACTGTAACCCCTGTTGTCGCTTGATGTATCCATGAGGCTGTTAAATCTCCATTAGCAGTCCCACTCGTTCCGAATGCCGCTGCATTTAAATCGGTTAAATTGAAACTTTGAACTGTTGAATATCCTAAGATATTCTCATCCCAATTCATACTATATTGAAAACTTACAATATTAGTGAAACCTTCTACTGACACATTTAAACATGTCTCATCACCTGCATCGACTGTTGATGATGAAACATTGAATGTTACTCCTGAAGAAGGAGGTGGTGGTGTGCCGTTAACACTAACTTGTCCATTATTATTTGAGAAATCAACAACGCCACTCGTTGTATCCGTTACTTCAATTGAAGTTGGTGAACCAGATAAACTTACCGCTGCCGTTTGTCCTTCTGTTCCTGCTAATGCATCAAAACAAACTTTATAAATAACTGTCCCATCTGGTACAGTTACTCCTGTTGTTGCTTGATGTATCCATGAAGCTGTTAAATCTCCATTAGCAGTCCCACTCGTTCCGAATGCCGCTGCATTTAAATCGGTTAAATTGAAACTTTGAACTGTTGAATATCCTAAGATATTCTCATCCCAATTCATACTATATTGAAAACTTACAATATTAGTGAAACCTTCTACTGACACATTTAAACATGTCTCATCACCTGCATCGACTGTTGATGATGAAACATTGAATGTTACTCCTGAAGAAGGAGGTGGTGGTGTGCCGTTAACACTAACTTGTCCATTATTATTTGAGAAATCAACAACGGCATTTGTATTATTAGTTACTTCAATTGAAGTTGGGGCACCTGATAAACTTACTGCTGCGGTCTCACCTTCTGTACCTGCTAATACATCAAAACAAACTTGATAAATCACTGTTCCGTCAGGTACAGTCACTCCTGTTGTTGCTTGATGTATCCATGAAGCCGTTAAATCTCCATTAGCAGTTCCACTCGTTCCGAATGCCGCTGCATTTAAATCGGTTAAATTGAAATTCTGGACACTTGCATATCCTAAAATGTTTTCGTCCCAATTCATACTGTATTGGAAACTTACAATATCCGTAAAGCCGTCTACAGACACATCTAAGCACGTTTGTGTGCCTGCATCTGCCGTTGATGAAGAAACATTAAAAGTAATACCAGAAGCTGGCGGAGGTGGTGGCGTGCCGCTTACAATTACGGCTCCGTCTTCATTGATGAAATTTTGAACTGCAAAAGTATTATCAGTCACCTCAATAGAGGTTGGTGTTCCTGATAAACCTACAGCAACCGATTGCCCTTCGGCATCAGCTAAAACATCAAAACAAACTTGATAAATTACTGCACCATCAGGAAGTGTTACTCCTGTGGTTGCATTGTGAAACCAAGAAAGCGTTAAGTCACCATTAGAAGTACCTGCTGTTCCGAATGCTGCTGCATTCAAATCAGTGAGGTTATAATTTTGTGATGCAACATAGTCTAGTTTAGTCGCATCCCAGTTCATACTATATTGTATACTTACAATATCAGTAAAGCCTGTCACGGAAAAATCCACGCAGACTTGATCACCCACATCCGCAGTTGGAGAGGAAACACTGAATGTTACGTCAGCTAGAGCGTTGTTAGAATTTGTTGAATGAGCAACTAAGGAAGTAGTCGCAATGAGGCTGTTTAGTCTTCCATTTGTTTCAGAAGATACGTCTACCTTCGAAGAAGAAACAGCAAGTCCGTTAAACGAATTTTCAGCATTAAATGCTAGATTGTTTACGGGCGCAGTCATAGGGTTGGGTGTAGCAAAAGCAGTAAACGCCAATACCATCATACCCATTACCAATGTAATAAGCCTTGTCATATGCTCGGAATTTGGGACGAATACAAAGCAGCTAATAATTAAAATGTAAATGAAAATTCAAATATAGGAACTGCATTACTGCTAACTATTCTTTGAATAACTTTTACTTTTTTTTTGCTATTATAAGTTGTTTTGTAAAATTAATTTTTTTTAAAATTAACCGTCTTTTAAAATTTAGTAACTCTATTCCAAAGACATATTCGTTCATGGGAATTATGAAGAATATTCAAGAACGATTTTGGATTAATGTTGAATTTTGAATGTTAACTTTTGAATACCTTACTCTGTGGTAATTTATTACAAAAATTTACTCCTAATATTCATCAAGTAAGCCGGTTTAGATGTCCTTCTTGATTGCTTTGAAAAAATTTAAAAACTCTCGGTTGTTCTAATCAAAGATTATTTTTAAAGGAAGAATAAATTGAATTGAATTCAAAATCCCTCATTAAAAACTATCTCATGTGTGTACGGTCTGAAAAAGAATTGTGAGAAAGTCTTGTTTTCTGTTATATCGTGTGGCAGGAAAAAAAATGAAAAGCTAAAATCAAATAACAACTTAGCCTTTTATTTTTTCATGTCACTTTCATACGATTTAGCGAAAGACCAACAATCTAATCTTTTTCTCTTTAGTGTAATCGGAAAAATTAATACGAGCGTTCCTTACGGAACTTAAAATATTTCTTTGGTTATTTTGAGGTTTACTTTTAATCTATCAGAGTCATTTTACGCGTAGCTACGGCACTATCTGTCGCAATCCGGTATAAGTAAGTGCCTGCTGCTGGAAAAATGTCTGCTGATAATGCTAGTGTATGAGATCCACTTGGTAAATCATACTTTTGTTCGAAAAGTAATTTACCTGTAGTTGAATATACACTTAGTAAAGTCTCTGATTTTTTGTGTAAATCAAAAACAATATTCGTTGTGGTTTTAAAAGGATTGGGGCTATTTGCATGTAATGCGAAATCAGAGGTATTAATTGTTGCCACTCCACTAGTATTATCAATACTAACTTCACCAGCTTCAAGTTCAACACCTAATTCTGATAAATTTGGATTTACTATTTCTATAGCAGTAGGTATTCCGTCAAATTCAAAAGAGCTTACATCTCCTTGACTTCCTACGACATCAAAAACAACAGTAAATAAGACGCTATTATTAGACAAAGTAACGCCTTGTACACTTTCATCAAACCACGAAAAAGTTAAGGTATTCGCATCAGTGACAGGAGGAGTACCAAAGCTTCCTTCCGCTGAACCTGGTAAGGCAAAGTTTGTCACTTCTTTAAAATCAATAATACTTGGATTCCAATGCATGGACCATTGTGCGCCAGCAACGACATTCCAATTTTGAACTTGAATGTCTACGCTTACTGTTTGATTCTCTTCAGCTACAACTGGCATAGCAGTCAGAATAACATCTTGCGCTTGTAATGACACAAGTGCCAAGAATACTAGTACTGTCAAAGTTGATATTAGTCTTTTCATAATACAACAATTTACAAGTAGCTTGCCGGAATCAACCAAAAGTCTGATATTCCCTCGATAAAAATAACTTTTAACAATTAAAAGTTATTTCTCATTGAGAATAAACATTATTTTTTGAGTAAGAAATCGTAAGAATTAAAAATTGAAAGGAGAAATAAGATTAGAAAAGGACTTTCTAATTTTGTAAAATTCTCGAAAGTTATCAGCATCTGCAATCGACAGAAATAACATACAAACTTTAAAGACAATACTTAATAAACTAGTTCAATCTAAGAAAAGATTAAATAAGCTATTGTTGTAAAATAGGATTACAATTTATTAAATATGCTTTAACCTGCAAAGTCAAAAGACTTTACAAGGGTAATACTGTTTCTTTATTGGGATAAAATTTGAAACAGTGTTTTGAAACCGTGAATACTCATCGCGTTTCAATGTTCGGTTATGTATATGTTCATCGCTACAGAAAATCTAAATAACTCCTTATTTCAATTTTAAGAGATACGTTTCTTTTCCTTTAGCTTAGGGATTAAAAATAAAAATTATAGTTCGAGTGCAAATATACGCAAAAATCTATTATCTCACAAATTGCTAAATAAATGAATCATTTATTCTATTAGTATAGATTTGATATTTGCGGTATAAAAAAGAGGTTCTCTGACAAATCCAGTGAAATGTGATTGAGAAAAAATAAGAAGCTCAAATTTCGTTTGAGTTTTGAACT
>CAZQTE010000120.1:0-13575 GCA_964595615.1 uncultured Saprospiraceae bacterium | reverse complement strand
GGATGAAAATCTGAAAATTGCTTTTTTTTCGACATCCTCACAGCTTTTTCTTAGAAAAATATTTTTATGAGAAAACCCTTGACTTTATAGTGAGCGATTTGTTTTTGTCATGATGATTTTAGATTCAAGTAGTAAGTCCTCCGTTCAGACAATAGAAAAGGCAACAGCCGTAACGACTGTTGCCTAATTTTTCTAAACAAAGCTTAAGTAATTAATTCACTTTATTTACCTCTTAGAAGCCTGCTTTTACAAATTTTGTAACTTTATTAGAGCCAGGCATCTGTACAAAGTACATTCCTTTTTCTAAGTTTGATACATCAAATGTCAAAGTGTTCTGTCCTTGTATCAAACTTACATCTTGACGGAAAGCGATAGCACCCGCTGTGTTGTAAATATTGATAAGACCTTCTTGCTCTGTTTCTGCATTGATAACTAAACTCAACTCTGAACTAACAGGATTTGGGAATAATCTTGCCACAATAAGAGCATCTTCATCATTAGCATTACGTTCATCTGCATCGTTATTTAGCAATGACTCCGTTCTGATTACTGTTAAATAGTTATCCGAAATAGCACTACAAGCATCACTTATTTCTGATGTCAATAGATTGTCCCCTACTGTTATTGTTAAGTTACCTGTATAAGATACATTAAATACAGCACAGCTACCTACACCTGAATCTTCAAAATCAACAGTATTCAATGGTGGAATTCCTAAAATAATACCATTTACATCTGTTACTACAAATGTCTGAGAGTATCCACCAGCAACAGCATTTACATCTGAAATAAATACTAATGGGTCAGGTGTACCATCATTAACAGTCACACTTTGAGTAGTTGTTAAATCAGCAAAAGTAACCGCACCACCTGTCAAGAAATCACAAGGACCTTCAGGAATGAAGACAGCAGATGCTCCAGGGTATAGTGTATTGTAAAAAGGAGCAATTCCTCCACTCAATTTAGGTAATAAGAAACCTAAGATACGTCCGCCACCATTTGCACGCTCTGCAACATAAATACGCTCATTTTGCTTGTCTAATGCAACATCAACAGGATTACCTAAGAAGTCTGCACCACCAAAAGCACGTGCTTGTTCTGAAGCATCAATCATACCGTCAAGACCAGCAATCATAAAATCACGAACAACAACTAATGCCCCGTCATTTGCATCTGCGCCAGAACCAACATCGGTTAAAATCAGCATGTCATCTGCCGCATCATAGTCCAAACCATGTGTACGTACCATATTTTCAACAGTAACAGTCATCGTAGGTACAACTGGTCCCGCTGGGTTGGCGAAGAAGTTGTCATAAACTGCAACATCAGCAGAATTATCAACAACTGCAATCAAACGCTCACCGTCTCCGTGAATACCCCATAAGTTAATATCTGCATCTAAGATTTTATCGAAAGTAATAGAAGTTGGTGTAATGTCATAGATAACAAATTTGTTAGCATCTGTTACATCGTCTGCTACAACTAATTTCGTTCCGTCGCTGTTAACTGCAATTTCGCGTCCATTTGTAAAATCAGAAGTAGAAGAAGCAATCAAGGTAGGATTTGTACTTACATTGCCGTACATCTTAATCAGATTTTCCGCACGATTTAATTGGTACAATACGTCATTTACATCATCATAATAAATACCATCTGCATCATTAAATGCTGTAGAAAAACTACTAGAAGCAATTGTACCGCTCTCTAAAATAGAGTACATACCTACTTTAGCCTGTGTATTTGAAGAGATGAATAAGTTTGCATCAACCGGTTCTGGATTAATACGATTAACCGTTGCACTATTGTCAGACAAATCAAAACAATCATCACTTAAATCCTGACCACCAAATAAGTCATCACCAGCAGCTAAAGTTAAATCACCTGTGTAAGATAATCCGTAAATATTACAAGCACCTACGCCTGAACCGTCAAAATCAATTGGTCCCATTGCTGGCAATCCCAAAACGATACCATTTGCATCCGTGATAACGTATGTAAATGAATGCTCGTTAGTTACTGGATCAGCAGTAGAAGCAAAATCAATCATATCTGCATTTCCATCAACTACAACTGTCGCCTCAGAGTTACCGTCAGACAAACTAACTGTTCCTCCTTCGACTAGACCACATGGTTCTAAAATGATTAATGTATTCATCAAATTAACAGCAGATGCACCAGGAAAAGCAACCATAAAAGATGGTGCTATACCACCTGATAAAGCTGGTTTTCTAAATCCTAATATTAATCCTCCTTCACGCGCGCGCTCTGCGACATAAATCACCCCGTTGTTCTTATCATAAGCAACATCAACTGGATTTCCTAACTTACTTGTTCCTCCCGCATTACGTACTTGCTCACTTGCACTTACCGTACCGTCTGCAATTGCTGCTGTCCAGTTTTTGATAGTTACCAACGCACCATCTCCTGCGCTACTCGCAGCACCAACATCTGTCAAAATCATATAATCTTCCTCAGCATCATAAGTTAATCCGTGTGTACGAATCATATTTTCAATCGTAACTGTCATTGTTGGAGAAACAGATCCAGCCGCATTTGCGAAGAAATTATCATAAATAGCTACATCTGCTGAATTATCAACAATAGCAATTAATTGATCACCATTAGTGTGAACACCCCATAAGTTTATGTCTGCATCCAAAATTTTATCAAAAGTAATAGATGTAGTTGTAATATCGTAGATAACGAATTTATTAGCATCTGTTACATCATCCGCAACGACTAACTTCGTACCGTCAGCACTAATTGCAATCTCACGACCATTTGTAAAATCAGAAGTAGAAGTTGCGACTAATGTCGGCATGTTTCCTGCTTGTAAAGAAGCATTTACATCACTATAAATATTTACAACACTTGCGGTACGATTCAATTGATACAATACATCATTTTCTTCATCATAGTGAATACCATCTGCGTCTACATCTTGGCTATCAAACTCATCTTGTAAGATATTTCCGTCGTCTAAAATATTGAATAATCCTATTTTACCAGAATTATTAGAAGATGCAAATACTTGTGCATTTACATTAGAAGCTACACGAATAACAGTTAAATTGTTTGAAGACAGCTCAAAACATGCATCACTTAAATCTTGTCCTCCAAACAAATCATCTCCCATAGCTAAGCTCAAAGTACCTGTGTAGGACAATCCATACACATTACAAGAACCCAATCCTGCACCGTCAAAATCCACTAAATTACCCGGAGGTATTCCTAATACTGTACCGTCTGCATCTGTGACAACATAAGTAAAGCTATAACCTGCTGTTGCTGGATCAATTGTAGATTGGAAAGATAGGAAATCAGACTCCCCATCTACCAAAATCGTAGTTTCTGTAGTTCCTCCAGTAAATGTAAGTGTACCTCCGTCTACGAAATCACATGCATCTAAAGACGCTTCTACTCCAGATAAGAATACAGCAGAAGCACCACTAAACAATTCACTGTAACTTGGAGCAATACCACCTGATAAAACTGGATTTTTAAATCCTAAAACACGACCACCGTCACGCGCACGTTCTGCTACATATACGATGTTATTTGTTTTGTCTAAAGCAATATCAACTGGGTTTCCTAATTGAGAAGCACCACCACTAACACGAATTTGCTCATCTAGACTAACCGTTCCGTCAGCGCTGGCTGTTGTCCAATTTTTCACACGAACTAAGGCACCGTCATTCGCACTACTCGCTTCACCGATGTCTGTTAAATACATGTCATCATTCTCTGCATCATAAGTTAATCCATGAGTACGGACTAAATTTTCGATAGCAATAGTTGCACTTGCAGCGATTGCACCTGCTGGTTGATTGAAAAAATTATCATAGACAGCTACATTTTCCGATATATCAACAATTGCAATTAATTGATTACCATTTGCGTGAATACCCCATAATTCAATAGAAGTATTGTAAATTTTGTCTAATGATACAGAAGTAGGAGTAATATCATAGACCACAAGATTACCCGCGCCTGCCACATCGTCTGCTACGATTAATTTGTTACCAGTAACTGCGATTTCACGCCCATTAGTAAAATCAGAAGTAGAAGATGTTACAAAAGTAGGGTTTGTACTTGCATTACTGTAAACATCAATACGGTTGTTTGTACGATTTAATTGGTACAATACGTCATTTGCTGTGTCATAGTGAATACCGTCAGCATCCATACCTCCACTTGCAAATTGGCTAGAACTAACAGAACCATCCATTGCAATGGAATAAGAACCAATCATCCCCGAAGTATTGGAGGAGACAAAAAGTTGGTCTTGGGCATTTAAGTTAGAGAGTAGAAAAAGGCTTAGAAAAAAGAGGGTAAAAAAGCTTTGATTAAAAGCCATATTAAAGAATTGAGTATATCTCATTTTAATCATGGTTGATTAGTTTTAATTGTGAACTTGTTTTTTAAACAAGGCTCAATAGTCAGGAAAAATTGTTAGGTATATAGAAGAAACTACGCAGTACATACCTCTATTGGTTTAACTCTACGCACAGTTACATAAAGGAAAACATCTTACTATGTTCAGTCTAAATAAAAATGAGTATGCTACACGGGAATAAAAAACGGGATTTACAGTAGACTATTTTGGAACTCATAATCGCGCAATATCCTTTGTAACTTATTGTCTTTCAGACAATTCGATAATTGTTTAATATGTCCGCTATTATGTAAATCTGTAGCTAAATAATCTATTAATTTATTTGAGAGTAATTGAAAGGCCATCTTTTTTTGTAAATCTCCATAATGACCAATGAGCGATAGTAAGTTCAGTTGTAATAAACAACCCTTCTCTTTAAATTCCTGAAATATATCGGGGCGTTTTTCATAGTACACATATCTTTCTGGGTGTGCTAAAATCGGCTGATAGCCCATTGCCTGTAATCTGAAAATAATATCAAAAGCATTCGAGGGTGGTGCAAATGTAGAGAACTCAATAAGAACTTTATTATCTGAGACGGTAAGTAAAGGAATATGATTATCTAATAATTCTACAAAATATTCATCTACATAATACTCTGCGGCTGCATGTATTTCTATAGAATTATTTTCTTTCTCTAAGGCATTTTGAATATCCTTCAAACCAGAAAGTATTACCTCTGCTGTATTAGGATAATGGTCGCCCATAATATGAGGCGTTGTAATAATCTTTTGAAATCCTAAATCCTGCAATGCCTTAATGTAGAGAAGAGATTTTTCCAAAGTCTTCGCACCATCATCAATACCTGGAATGAGATGTGAATGCATATCCGTCTGTAAAACGGAGAAGTCTAAAGAACTATTTTTAAATACTTTTAAGAATGAAAACACCTAATTTATTGTAGAGAAACCATTTTTAATCATCAAAAAATAGTTGCAAAATGAAGAAAAAAAGTAAAATGACTGAAAAAAATATTTTATTTTAAAAATATTTATTATTTTTTAATTTAAAAATAATAAACTGATAATCAGCATTTTACGAGTCAAAAAAACAAAAGCTAGCTTAAATATTTAACAAATATTATTTTTTTATCTCTAAATGTAATCCAAATTCAAAATACCATTCGTAAATGATTACACAGCGCAAAATTAATATTTTACTCGAAGTATTTTAATTTTTAGTTGTAAAGAAAGATTACCCGACACGTACCTTTCTTTTTAAAATAGAATGAACATATTTCAATTCATTCTTGTAATAACAACAATATAAATAACAATAGTTAAAGTTTGAATCTTTCCATTTGGAAAGACAGTTTTTCTATGCATTTTCCCGAGTATAGATAAAATTCTAAGTTCAAACTGTATTTGTAACACAGTAGTTTAATCACCTACTTGTGAATTGAATTTTATGTGTTTTTTGTAAACATGAATTAACCTCATGAACTACTTTTAGGTATCCACTCTACTACCGTTTGACATAAAAAAATTTGAGTGGAATACTTAGGGGAGGAGTTATTAGAAATAATACTCCTCTTCATTTTTTTCTTAAAACCAAAGAAACTGGACTGAGTAAACTAAGTCCACAAAACGCGACAGGGCACTATGGCGGTGTCTCTTTGCTCTGGCAAAAGATGCCGTCGCCTTGTCCATTTTATAATATAATAATTAGGAAACATCGTATTACCGTGTAACACCTTACTGAAAATTTCTTGAATGTAATTTCATAGGCTAGTAATAAGTACTCGGACATGATTATTTTAGAATAAGTGATTTTTAAACCTGAACATCTAATAGACTAAATCGTTTTAGCTCCCCATTGCACAAATGAAAACCAAACAATACATGATTTGACATTTTACATATTACTCAAAAGCTGAACATATATTTCAGCCATTTCATTCAACAAATTTAATCTTAATGAATTTTAAAAAGTTTTTTTTCATCCCGACATTAGTTTTGACAGCAACAATTATTTTTACAAGCTGTGAAACTGAAGAACCCCTCCCTACTCCTAAAGCTAAAGTAAACTTTGAACTCACAGATGCCCCCGCTGATGATGCAAATATTACTGCTGTCTTTGTAACTGTTGCATCTGTTGATGTTGACGGCGAGCCAATTTCTGATTTTGTTGGTAAGCAAACTATTGACTTGTTGTCCTTTCAGAATGGAAATACTAAAGCATTAGGTTCAGGTCAACTTGAAATTGGTGACTATGACCGTATTTCGTTGACTCTTGATTTTGATGCAGATGCAGACGGTAATAGTCCTGGTTGTTATGTATTGACTGATGACAATGTAAAGCATCCGTTAACAAGTACTGGAGAGCAAGCATTGAATCTTTCTGGTCTTTCATTTTCAGCAATAGAAGGTCAAGAAAAAACAATGGTTATGGACTTTGACGTACGTAAAGCTGTAAAATACCAAGATAGTGGTGATGATACTGACCAGTATGACTTTGTCACAACATCTGAAATGGAATCTTCTATACGAGTAGTGGACAAATCAAGAACATTATCTATTAGTGGTCAAATTGATAATCCATTAGGTACTGGAGGTGATTATGTCGTCGCTTATGTCTACGAAAAAGGCGACTTTAACGAAGAAACGGAAACCAATCCACAAGGTGCAAGTGGTATAGAATTCAAAAATGCGATTACTTCTGCATTGGTTGATGCCTCTGGCAATTATGAACTTTCATTCTTAGAAGCAGGCGAATATGAATTGTACTTTGTTACCTATGAAGCAGAACCAACGGGGGAAGAACCTGACAGAAGAACTGCATCTGGTTTCCTTCAAGTTAATTCGTTAACTTCTCTTAATCTTCTAGGATTAGAGCTTGAAGCTGGTGTGGATATTACTATTAATGTGATTGTAACTGGATTTAATCCATTTTAGTCCTCACTATAAAGGTAAGTAAAAGTAATTCAATCACTTTTACTAAAACATAAAAAGCAGTCGAAGCATTTATTTAGCTTCGGCTGCTTTTTATGTTTATTTAATCTGTAAATACCTTATTTCATCCCCTCCCCTACTTCAATCCTTCCCTCAATTTTCGCGCTTTCATCTCAAATTTAGCTGTCGTTTTAGCAAAAGCTTCAGGTTCTAATTCTACAATTTTACCCTTCACCAGTTCCCGCAACATAGAGTCTTTTCGATAGTCTTCAATCACTAATGTACGACCTAAACTTGTCTCTTTTTCTTCAATAATGAGCTTAGCCATAGCCATTTGGCGCAATGACGCGACGGCATTTTCGGTTAATTCTGGCGATAGAGAGGTCAATTTTTTGATAATTTTGTTGATTTCAGCGGCTTTTTCAACTTTTAATTCTTGCAATTCTGCTTTGATTTGGGCGATTTCCTGTTTCCTTTCTGCCTCTTTTTTCTTCTTTTTTACCGTTTCTTCCTTTACATCGGTATAGCCTTCTTTGAGTGCTTTGATGAAAAAACCAGCAATATTCGTCTTTATTTGCTGCTGATATTTTGCTCGATTGGTTACTCTTACTGCTTGTTCGATAGCTTCTTTATCGTATTTACTCAACAATTTCATAAATACTGAAGGGGTTACCCCGAATCGTTGGACAACATCTCCCAAAAAATAGTCAAATAATTGGTCTTTTTCGGTTTCTTTAGAGCTGTTATCATGCTCTTCTTTTACTTCCTTTTTTGTCGTTTTTACTTTGGGTTTGAATACTTCTCCCCGTATCTTCGCCAATTCTTCATCGCTTTTAGCTCGGAACTCAAAACGCAATGCTGTCACTCTCCTACCCGTCTTGACCTTTTCCAATTTGGTTATAGTTAGGTCAGTATATTTGTTGATTTTATCGTGTGCAGGTTTAACTACTTTCTGAAAAAAGTTCGCAAAAAGCGGGTATTCACTCGTCAATTCAAACATTCTTTTGAGCTCTTCTACCTCTAATTGCCGCCACTTTATCTTCTGATATTGCTTCAAAAGCTCATAAATACGGACATGATAAGTGCCTAATTTCTCGATATTTCGCATATCATAGGCAGTATAGGCTTCCCCTTTTGTCAACTCTCCCCCTTTGTAAGTATGCCCTAATTCTAATAAAAGTGGCTTCATTTCAGGGTCTATTGTAATATCAATATACTCTTTGCCAGCGTCCATTTTTTGACCTTCTGTCGCATAATTTACCGTCCGAATAATGTGGTATTCTGTCTCTCTTTCGTGACCTTCTACATAGTCTGTGACGTTAAAAACCTTACGCATAATCATACGTGCGGCATCGCGTAAAAAGCCATAAGACTGAGAAGATTTGAGATTAAAATTCTTTATAACATCCTTATAATGAATACGATAGACTTTAAAATCTTCATCATCTCTATTGATTTGTGCCAAAACAGAAATAAAGATGCGTGTCTCCCAAATATCAAACTTATACCTAGATTCTACCAGCTTATTAGCTTTTTTAATGAGTTTAACCCCTGTATTTTTCTTCTTACGAAGTTTAGCTTTTGCCATAATAATGCGTCTGTGTAGTAGACTTTATAAATGAGATTTGAACGATTTTAAATTTACTCAATCTCACTCATAAAGTCTAATTATACCCAAATTGGAACGAATACTAATAATGCGACTGCAAAATAGCATTTTAGCTCTAAATATAACCAATTTGGAATAAAAAATCTTCCAAATTGGTTATATTTCATTCCAATATGGTTATATATAACTAAATTGGAACTATGTTCAGAGTCTTCGTTATGCTTCTTTCCAATTCAGTTATAGTACGTTCCAAAATAGTTATAGTATGTTCCAATTTAGTTATAGTTCTTTCCAATTTAGTTATATTTCATTCCAATATGGTTATAGTTAAAAGCTGAAGCCTATGCTTCTATTATGTTTTAGCTATCGGAAAAGATTAAAAAGACTATAAAAGAATCACAACAACAAAAGCAAAAGAATAATTAGTAGTTTGTTGTTGTTGATTCTTTGTTATTATAAATCTTCTTCTTCATATTGAATAGAAGCTAAAAAATATCTAAAAGAAAAAAAGTTGCGCTAAAAAAAGAAAGAAAAATACTTAAACCGTTTCTTAAATAACCTGAAATTGATTTATAGATTCTTAGTAAATCCACTTTTCACAATAATTTTTTTGAATAATTTAGTCTTAAATTTAGAAAAGTATATAAATTAGATACACAATAGATATTCAAAATATATCCATTGTGTATTTCTCTTTTAAAATTTAAAAAGCTGCTACAACTGAACATAGCTTAAATCTTGATGCTGGTTTACAAATAGACTCAAAGAATATAAGAGTTTTACTCTGAAAGTATTTAGAAGTTTTAGCTTCTATTGTTTTATCAAAATATGTATCTTTTGTGTATCTAATAGATACTTATAGGGTATCTGTGTTTAGTTGAATCTCTCTATTCAAACGATGAAGTTTTATGAATTCATGGTGTTCCAAACTTAAACTTCATATTTGCAATGTTAAGTTTGAAAGGAGTTGAAAATCTCATTTGAGATAAAAATAAAGACGAATAAGAGTCTTTTTAAAATTATTCGACAATGTGGACGTTTTTCCTTTTTGAGCCTTTAAATCGCTTAAAAATCGCTTATTCTTATTTTGTCAAATTTTATAGGTTATTTTTTTAACGACCCTAATTATTTTTTTAACGACCCTAACTTGCTCACGGATTTCTTTTTTAAACTTGAACTATAACCAAATTGGAAAACGACTTAAAAAGACTCATTTTTATTGAAATGTATCTATAAGATATACATTGGATATACAATTGATACTCGTTTTGTGAAAATACCGCTTACTTGCTGATTTAGCTGTCTTCTACCATTTTCTAAAATCTCCTATGATTTATAAGTTGCCGAACTTCTAATTTCATCATTCGTAGAGAAACAATGTTTACATTTTGTACAGAAGGGAAAACTTGAACTATAACCAAATTGGAAGAGAAAAAATTATTGATAAAATCTCATCTAGATACTCTCTGGATATACAAAAGGTATCTTTTAGGTATCTTTTGTAGTTTTACTTTTTTTGTCACAAACGGCACAAATCAACTCCATGTCATATCAATGATTGAAATTTAATTCAATCAGATGAAATTATTTCCTCTGAGCATTTCAATATTTGATTTTAAAACTTAGGAAAAATTCTGATGTCATCGAAAATAAGCGGTATGGAGAGAGAATTGACTTGTCTAATGATAAATTGTGCGATTTTTAATTTTGTTTCGGCAAACAGGCTTAAAATCGACCAACTTGGTTTCGAGGATTGAAGAAAGTAACAAGTCTAATATGGAATGAAGGAAACAAAGGAGAAGTGAAATTTTTATCTGATATCTTGAGAGAGGGGAGGAGGGGAGTTTTAGAAGAAGCGTAATTTTTTGGTTCTCCGTCAAATCGTGTGCAAGTGACATGAAAAAAATGAAAACTGATTTTAGCTTTTTCTTTTTTTCCTGCCATACGATTTGACGAAGAACGATTTTTTTCATTAGCAAAAATAGAAAGGAGAAGCAACTCAAGAATATGAATTTAGGCAAGCGAAAATCAACAAAAAGTATCTTTTGGGTATCTTTTGCATATCTATATTATATCCAAAAGATACTTTTTGACTTATTTTTTTAATTTGTCCCAAAGAGCTTGAACCAAAACAGCCTTCTTTGACAAACCTGTACTCTTTGCTTCTTCATCAAGCGCGTCATATAAATTTTGCGGCAATTTTACATTGAAAGGAATGAGTTTCTGTTTTTTTGAGACAGGTTTCGGTTTTTCTTCTCCAGATATTTCGCGCAACACATCATCAATTTTATCATCTGAGGGTTTACGCTTAGTTGGTTTTAAACTTTTGAATTCTTTTTTCATGATGTTTAGTTTTACGAAATTAATTTAAGTGCAACATCAAAAACCTCTTTGGCAATAGCTTTTGCTTCTGTTTTGGCTTTTGGATTATCCCATTCTATGACTCCACGGCCATTTGCATTAGCCTCGCCATATGCGTTACGTTTTGCCATTACAGTCGAAATCATGCCTACATTGTACTCTTTTTGGTGCTCTTTTAGGGCTTCCAGGTATGCTTTGTGCATATTTACATTTCTTTCGTAGCGATTGACCACAAAATAACATGGAATAGTAGCATCTAATTTTGAACGCAACAATTCGATATGCTCTAAGAATTTTTCGGTTGCCCAGATGTCTCCACCTCCAGTCGTACTTACGGGAATTAGAGAAATATCACTTTTCATAACAGCTCTACTTGTGACATTTTCGATTGCTGGTGGACAATCCACAATCAAAATTTCATATTTGTCAGCTAAATTGTTGATGGTCTTGCTGATATCTCCTTGCTCGCTTACGTGAAAAACAGGAACATTTGGTAAATCCTCATCTCGGAATCGTTCCCAAATGCTCGAACTCTCGTTCTTATCTGCATCTAAAATACAGACTTCACGCTTATTGTGTGCAAATGTCACAGCAAGATTTTGGCTCAAGGTTGATTTACCAACGCCCCCCTTAAAACTGATTACGGTTATTATCATGGACAGTATGTTTTAATGAAATATATCTTTTAGATACACAATAGATACCCACTGCATCTTTTTTGCATCCTTATTGGGTATCTTTTGGAAAACTTACGCAATGAAAATCATTTTTTAGGGGATTACCAAACTTGGGAGAGGATTTTTCCTATATTTGCCAACTTTCAAAAATAAAAAAATCGGGAGTAGGGGAGAGGGCAAAAATTTTAAGGGTCAGCATAAGTACGTGACCCTATTTATATGGATATTTTGAGAGGATATTTTTCCGCTATTTTCATCCAAAAAATAGTCCCGTAGCTACGGCTATGCAACGATTTTTTGAATAAAACTATCGAAAAAAACTCTCTCTCAAATTTATCCATATAAATAATGTCACGTACTTATCTAGAAGTTTAGATAATAAAATCAGGAGTACTATGGCAAAGAAGACAATAGAAGTTAAAGGAATAACGATAAAAGTAGAAGAGAACGATTACGTTTCACTTACGGATATTGCAAAGCAGGCAGCTGCGATTAATCCTGACTCTGCCAAAGAACCGCGGTTCATCATTCGCAATTGGCTGCGTAATGGTAGTACGCTGGCTTTTATTGAAACTTGGGAAACTTTACATAATCCTGATTTTAACCGTGCCAGTTCCGGCACGGTTAGATTAAAGTTGTCGGATAATTCCTTTTCACCGACACCACAGAACTACATTAAAGAGACGAATGCCATCGGATTACGCAGTAAAGCAGGTAAATATGGTGGCACTTATGCGCATGAAGACCTTGCTCTAAATTTTTGCTATTGGCTTAGCCCCATTTTTCAGGTTTACTTTATTAAAGAGTTTAGACGTATGAAGAAGCAAGAATTATTAGGAAGTACAACCGAATGGGCATTAAAAAAAATCTGGGATAGCGCTAACGAAATTAGAGTATTGGTAGAGACCGTGGAGGAACTGAAAGAGGGGAAGAACTTGGAGGAGGAAGAGTAGGGGGAAATCCAACCGTGCCGGTACCGGCACGGTTAAATTTTTGTGAGGTTTTGAAAACTTGTCCTGACGCTCTGCTCGGAGTTCAAAATACTAAACCTGAGGTCAATTCGATAGCTATCGAGACGTCAATGCCCTACATTACCTACGTTTTTTTGCCTCAAATAAGACATTTTAAAATCATCAGCTCAAATAAGTAGCACCCCCTATTTATTTCGGTAATTTGACAAGATATTTTCCCGCCTATTTCCTCCCAAAAAGTAAGTCCGTAGCTTGGCTATGCACTGATTTTTTGAAGAAAATATGCAAAAAAATCTCATTCTCAAATTTTCCGAAATAAATAACGTGTGCTACTTATCTGTGCTAATTCATTTTTTCCTTTGGGAGCGGGGTAGGGGAGAGGTATTCGTTAATTTCAACTACAATAGATTTACTTCGGTATACCTGTTGTTGTTGGCGTTGCGTGGTAACTCTGTTTCAGGATTATCCTTAGGGTGTTTTTGCTTAGGAATGCGAAAATAATAGATTCCTTACCTGACTGGGGCATATTATTGTTTTGTCGTTGCTAAACACTTTGCAAGCTATTTATTTTTGGTAAAAGGGTTTTCTCATAAAAAATTGCAAGCTTGACTTTCTATTTTTACTTGTTCTT
>CAZQTE010000119.1:2762-13578 GCA_964595615.1 uncultured Saprospiraceae bacterium | reverse complement strand
AAAGACTTCAACTAATCATAGTTCGCAAATCCTGCGCCCAAGTCAAAGCAGTCGTACTTCGTAAATCGTACTTCGTAAATCATTTCAGTTTCCCCGAACGCACCGCCTCATCCGTCAAACTCTGCAACTGCGCCGTTTTCTTACTATTCTTACGCAATTTCATATTCAAAAACTCTACGAAAAGAGAGAATGTAATCGCGAAGTAAAGGTAACCTTTTGGTACTTCACCTACCGTTGCGCCACCGAGTGTCAAATGTGCCATGTGTGCACCTTCAATGATGAGCATCATACCAATCAAAATTAAGAATGCCATACCCAACATCTGTACTGTCGGATTGCGGTTAACAAAACGACCAACTGGTGTCGCAAATGCCATCATAATTCCTACCGATAAAACGACTGCTACGACCATGATAAACAATGCACCACTTAAGCCATTTGTCATCCCTACTGCCGTCAAGATAGAGTCAAAAGAGAAAACGATATTAATCAAGGTGATTTGAACGATTGCATTGGTCATAGAACTTGCGCCTTTACCTGAAACCGTTTCATCGTCAGCATCTTCCCCTTCAATTTTGTGGTGAATCTCGCTGGTACTCTTATAAATCAAGAATATACCACCGACAATTAAGATAAGGGCTTGTCCCGAAAACGCTCCATAAAAGGACGAACCTTCTGAGCCAAATTTAAACCAAGGTTCAGACATGGCAATCAGATAACTGATACCAAATAGCAAGACAATACGCATTATCATTGCTAAAGCTAAACCAATATTTGTTGCTTTTTTCTGCTCATGCTCTGGTAATTTACCCGCAGCAATGGCAATGAAAATAATATTATCAATCCCTAAAACGATTTCCAAGAAGGTTAGGGTTAGCAAACTCATCCATACGGACGGGTCTGCGAAATCAGGCATTATGAATTCCATGTTTAGTTTTTTTGTTGATTGGTTGAATGAGTTGATTATGTTGATTGGTTAATGTAACTCAATCAACATAATCAACCAATCAACTAACTCACTTATAAATAAAAGTTCCTTTTTCGTGTTCAATAATCACCTCATTTTCCTCCGCTTCCTCTACGCGTCCAATGATTTGTGCATCAATATTGAAATGCTTTGCAGCGTCAATGACTGCTTGTGCATCTTCGGGTTTAACATAGACATTTAAACGTGTGCCGACGTTGAAAACCTGAAACATTTCCTTCCATTCTGTGCCACTTTCTTCCTGTATCATCTGAAAGAGAGGGGGAATGGGTAGCAAATTATCCTTAATGATGCGTTTGTTTTTGATAAACTTCAAAACTTTTGCTTGTCCGCCACCTGTACAGTGAATCATACCGTGAATGCGGTCGCGGTGCGTTTTGAATAGCTTTTTCAAGACAGGTAAAAATGTTCTGGTTGGCGATAAAACCAATTTTCCAACTGTCATTTCACCGCCTGGTACTTGTACTTTATCCGTCAATTTTTTACTACCGACAAAAATAACATCCTTTGGCGTATTGTTATCATAACTATCTGGATATTTCTCTGCATATTCATGATTCAAAACATCGTGACGGGCACTTGTCAAGCCATTACTCCCCATTCCGCCATTGTATTCTGTCTCATAAGTCGCTTGTCCATAACTCGCCATTCCTACTATCACATCACCTGCTTGGATGTCATTGACAATCAAATCTGAGCGTTTCATACGCGCAAAAGCGGTGTAACCTACATCAATTGTTCGTACAATATCTCCTACATCCGCCGTTTCTCCACCCGAAAGGTGCAAATCAATCTCGTGCTTTTTCAACTCTGCTTTTATCTCCGTCGAAGCATTAATTACTTCCGAAATTACTTCACCTGTAATCAAATTTCGATTACGTCCCACCGTCGAACTTAATACAATATCATCAATACAACCGACACAAGCCATATCATCCAAGTTCATCACAATCGAGTCCTGCGTGATACCTTTCCAGACGGATAAGTCGCCCGTTTCTTTCCAATACATGTACGCAAGAGAAGTTTTCGTGCCAGCTGTATCAGCATGCATGAGATTGCAGTAATCTGCATCACCCGCGACGACATCAGGCATTATTTTGCAAAAAGCAAGTGGATAAAGACCTTTGTCCATGCCTTTTATGGCTGCGTGAACTTCATCTTTTGTGGCAGAAACGCCACGTTGGTCGTATTTGTAGTTTGACATTTTTTTTAGTTGGTGGTTGTTAGTTGGTAGTTGGTGGGCTTGCGTCTCCTCAACTTTGACTTGTACAACTGTTGTTTCGCGGCAAAAGTAAGAAAAAGAGAGGAAAGGTAGCAAAGGTTGTAAAGGTTTTAAGAGTTGTAAATTAAATGAGCCTAAAGTTGCCAATAATCAAGCATTAATTTAAAAAGGGCAATCGAAATCATTCGACTGCCCTTTCTAATAGTTCTTAGCACCGTCAACGGACAACCGTCAACCGACAACCATTCTTAAAACATTTCTGTTCCTGCAAAGTGGAAGTTACCTTCGATAGCAGCATTTTCGTCGCTATCAGAACCGTGTACAGCGTTTTCGCCGATGCTTGTTGCATATTTTGCACGGATAGTACCTTCTGCTGCTTCAGCTGGGTTAGTTGCACCAATCAAAGTACGGAAATCAGCAACTGCGTTATCTTTTTCCAAGATAGCAGCTACGATAGGACCGCTTGACATGAATTCAACCAATTCGCCGTAAAAAGGACGCTCTTTGTGTACTGCGTAAAATTCGCCTGCTTTTTCAGCTGACAATTTTGTGTATTTCATCGCTACGATTTTGAAACCGCCTGCGTTGATTGCTGCTAAAATACCACCGATGTGACCATTGCGTACTGCACCTGGCTTAATCATCGTAAAAGTTCTGTTACTCATTTCTTAAATATAAAATATGAATTATGAAATATGAATCTTTTTGACGGTGCTTTACACCGGCTATTAGTTTTTTTTCGAGTGCTTTATTTTAAAATACTTGAAAAAAAGTCTAATCAAGCAAGAAAATTCTGTTTGATAGATTAACTAACGTTGCTAACAGAATTTTGTTTTGCCATTGCGTTTTTGATTTCGCGCCGCAAAGGTAGGCAAATGTTTATAAGAGTGCCTAAAAATTGAAAAATATTTTATCTCATTTAACTTTGAGTTTACAAGCAGATTAGGAAATCATTCATATTTCATACTTCATATTTCATATTTTCCACAAATAACAAAACCTTAAGATTCTTTTCAGTAACTATTAAGATACTTTTCTCGACTTCAGAGTATACACCAAAATCGTTCACCTATAAATAGAAAACCAATGAAAAACTTAAAAGCCATCTTAGCAGCCTTAACCGTTTTTACTTTTTTGTTTACAGCTTGTAAAAGCCCAGAGAGATTATTGGAAAGCGGTAATTATGATTATACAATCGAGCGTTCTATTCGTAAAATAGCGGGTAAAAAGAAAAAAGACCCAGCTTATGTTGCGGCTTTAGAGGAAGCTTTTGAACGGGCGACTAAAGCAGATATGCGTCGCATTGAGACATTGAAAAGAGAGGGCACGGGTAACTATTGGGTGAAAGTACACGATATTGAGCAAGGTATTGCGCGTCGTCAAAATAAGGTAGCGCCATTGTTGCCTGTGCAAGATAAAAGAGGATATCAGGCGACTTTTTCTTTTGTGAGAATTGATGAGATGTTAGCGGAAAGTCGTCAGAATGCAGCAGAATTCTACTATGTTCGTGGAAATAGCTTTATGAATGCAGCTCGTCGTGGCGACAAGAATGCTGCGCGTAGTGCTTACCAAATTTTAGCAAAAACAAAGCAATATTTTGATAACTATAAAGACCGTGCAAATTTGATGCAAGAGGCGCATGATTTGGGAATTGTGCATATTCTTTATACAACTGAAAACCGTGCAGGTACGACTTTGCCACATGGTATGGAGCAAGAAATCAAGAATGTGAGTGTCCGTGATTACAATACATTTTGGAAAACTTACTACTCTAAGCCAGTAAATGGCGTCGTAATGGACTATCGAGTAGTGATGAGTGTGGAGGAAATTCGCGCAGGTAGAGAGGAATACAGAGAGCGTGAGTATGTAGACTTGAGAGAAATTCAGGACGGATTTACTTACGTTTTGGATAATAATGGTAATGTCATGAAAGATACTTTGGGTAATGATATCAAAGTAGAGCGTTACATCACTATTTCTGCTTCTGTATTGGAGACTTATCAGTATAAGAATGCTATGGTCAAAGGTCGTTTAGAGTATTTTGATGCGCGGACGAACGAAAAGACTTATTCTGATGCAATTGTGGCAGAAGCTATATTTGAAAACTATGCAGCGACTTTTAGAGGTGACCGTCGTGCATTGAGTAACGATAGTCGTCGCAATATCGGCAATAGTCCAAGACCATTTCCGTCTGATAATCAGTTGATTGTGACTGCTGCAAGGAAAATGCGCCCAGCGATTAAGAGTAAAATGGCGAATAGAGATTTGACGCCAAGGATTGCTGTGGTGGCGGAAAACTAAAAGTACCGTGAGCTTTAGCTCGCAAGGTCAAAATCAAATTTAAGTATCAAGTTCAAATTCAAAATGCCCCTAAAGCATTGAATTTGAATTTGATATTTGAGCTTGATTTTATAAACTCAAAACCCCAATCACCCCCAATATCTCCTCCTTCGTATTAAAAGCATGAATACAAACCCGTATTCTCTCTTCCCCTTTCGCCACCGTTGGAAATACAATCGCTTTGACAGCAAAATCCGCCTTCTGCGCCCGCGCCGCCACTCGTTTTGCATTTTCATTTCCAGGAATAATTACACCTTGTATCGCCGTTTCACTTTTGAGCAATCTATCTCCAAAAATAGGACGCGCATTTTCAATGAAGAAATCAATATTTTGCTTTAATCTTTGCCTTAATCCTGGGTGTTTTTTCAACCAAAAATAGCCGCCGCGTATCGCTAATAAACTATGACTTGGCAATGCCGTCGTGAAAATAAAAGACCGCGCGTAATTCATCAGATAATTACGCAAAATCGGAGAACCCAAAATCGCTGCACCGTGCGCCCCCATTGACTTTCCGTAAGTATGCACACGTGCAAAAATGCGCTTTTCTAAACCCAATTCATCTACCAGCCCACCACCATTTTTACCAAAAAGCCCCGTTCCATGAGCTTCGTCAATAATGATTGCTGCATCGTATTTTTCTGATAAAATTACCAACTCATGCAAAGGCGCAATATCGCCGTCCATAGAATAGACGCTTTCTATAGCAATGAAGGCATTTCCCTTTGTTTTTTGCTTCAGTTTTTCCTCTAAATCTTGGAGGTTGTTGTGTTCGAAGGCTATGGTTTGCGCGCGTGACAATTTAAGTCCGTCGTGGATAGAGGCATGAACTAAATCATCGTAGAAAATGGTATCTTCTTTTGCCGCTATGCAAGAGAAAAGTCCGAGATTGGCGTCATAGCCTGAGTTGAAAATTAGGGCAGTATCTGCTTTGTGGTATTGAGCTATTTCTTGTTCCAATTCCTCGACGAGGCTTGGATTTCCGCTGATGAGGCGGCTGCCTGTTGCGCCGTAGTTGGCATTCGCAGTGAGCGATTTGATGTATTGTTTAAGACCTTGCGAACCTGCGAAACCTAGGTAGTCGTTTGACCAAAAATCTATCTTGTCATCTGCTGTTTGTAAGCTGCGATAGGTGCCTACTTTTTTTCGGTTTTCGAGTTTCTCCTGAAGAAATTTTGTATGTTTTTTCATTCATTAATGAGTGTTTCTCTCTGATTTCATGAATTACATTCGTTCTTGTTCTTATTTGACTACTTGGTAGTCTTCTCTATGTAACTTTCTATGTAGAGTTCGTCTGCTAAAAGCATTTTTCCGCCATAAGGTTGCTGTAAAAGCATTTCTATTTCCGCAAATTCTTCTGTTGGAATTTCAGTGTCTATCCAGAGGTCTTCCCACTTGCCTTGCTCTAAAGCGCGGGCGCAGCGTATGAATCTTTCTTTGATAATCGTTCCGTCAGATTTGACAAAACGAATCGTAAATTGAGGCATTTCCCAGTAAAACCATTCTTTGTCAGGCATTTTAAATTTACCACCTAAGCGTAACCAATTCCCATTTTTAATGGCAGATTTTGCTATTTTTAATGAGGGCGAATTTCTTAAAGCACCATTAGTAAATAAGGCAGCATTTGTCTTTTCTGTATTGCGCCAGTAGATTTTTGTACTGTCTAATTTTTCTTCTTGAATGTTATTTTTGAAAATGATCTCTACATTGTCTCTCTTTTCAAAAAAGCCTTCATTTGTATCTAATAATAATTTATCTCTGTCCTCTATATTAAAGTTGAAAAGTGAATGCCAGTAATAGGTTTTATTCATGTATTCCGCATCAATCGGTCCGCGCGTAAAGAAGATATTCATCGCACAGAAAAAGAACATGATGGGTAAGAAAATCCAACTGCGCCAATTTTTATTTAACATCCAAGTGATGAATGCTGCAAATGGAAATGCCCAAACTGGATAGGATTGTATCAAAGCACGCATACCCAAACTGCCACCATACCACCAGATTGACCAAGAGGAAACGATGTAGTAATTTAACAAACTAAAAAATACAACAGCAAAGAAAATCTCTATTTTTTGCCAAGCTAAATTGAATAAACCAATAATCGCAAAAACCATAACTGGCGAGTAAGTCAACCAGCCACTCCGGTAACTTATCAAGACATCTTTTAAATGCGGAATATCCCACTCAAAGTATTGGTCTTGATAGCTGTAAACGATAGGTTCACCAGTGACGTAGAGCCAATAAATGATTTGAATACTACCAATCGCTCCCGTAATCAGAATAGCAAAAATTAAGTGATACCAATTCTTGAAAAGTGAAATAATTCTTTCTTTTATGCTTGTAAATGATAGCAAATTCATTCCCCAAAAGACAGGAATAATCAAAGCTATAATATCCGTCGGACGTGTCAAAGCTGCCAATCCTACTAAAGTACCTATTGCCGCAGATTTTCCCCAAGTAGGCTGCTTATGCCATTGCATACTCACCCAAATCAGTAAGGCGTAAACGGTAAAAAGCCAATTGTGAGTCATCGCGCCGTCAAAGGCGGTATAATTCAAGTAATTTGTGCCAATCGTCAAAAAAAGTAGGGTGAATGCGGTCGCTGTTTCATCAAAATAGACCAATAGATTTTTTCGGCAAAACCATAGCCCAATGAAGGCAATAAGCAGACTGCCCCAATGAATCGCTCGCTGATAAGGTTTGCTAAATCCGTCAGCGGGATAAGCATCAGAAATGGAAGCATAAGCATGACCGACAAGAAAAAAAGGTGTCATCATCACTGCCTGACCGACAGAATATTTCATGACATAATTCCCACTTGCCTCGTGTAAATAGGCTTGATAAAATGAGCCAGAAGGCTTATATTTTTCTGTAATTTTATCTTTAAAACCGACTTGCTTTAAATCTTTATAAATGAAAATAGCTGGCAAATAATAATAATAACCCGCTGTGTCCCAGCTGATTGTCGCTTCGGGACCTCTCTGATTCCAACGTGGAAAATACAATGCTGAACCCAAAATACTGAGCACGCAAATTAAGTAGGTATATTTAGAGAGGTTTTTCATTGTTTAGTTGGAAGTTGTTAGTTGTACCGACAAACGAACTTATATTCCAAATGAAGAACTACAATTTGCGAAATGCGGGTTCCCCCGGTCGGGGGGTAGGGGGCGAAAAGAGGCATCAATGCTACGTTTCCGCCCCCTAACCCCCGACCGGGGGAACTTTCATTGAGCATAATTTTGTGGTTAATTTAGCTTACAAGTTCTATTGTCAATAAAGTTATTTGGAAGACAAGCATCTTAGAGAAGGCAATTTCTAAAAACTCAAATGCAATCCTGATAAGCACCAGAATTGCATTTGAATTGTCATTTTGAATTTTAATTTCAAAACTTACTTATTCAATTCTTCTAAAGAAGCTGAATACTGCTCAAACATGTAGTTATTCGGGCTGTAACTCATGATAGAAGCATTCTCTGCCAAAATGTAGTAGTACAAGTTAGACTCCATATTTTTAGGTGCGATTTCAGCACCAAAAATACCGTCGCCTGCTTTGCCGTCATTGTGCTTGCCGTCATCATACATTTGTACACTCGTAAATGCTTGATTTTTATTGTGACGGTAGCGTACCCAAACGCGTTTTGGATATTTAGCTACATTGGCATTCACGCGGAATACATCAACATTACCTTTTTTGAATTGCTCTCTTCCCAACACTTTTACATCAGAAATTTCTGCTGGTAAAACCGCTAAAGACTTGTGTTTTTTCAAGAAAGAATAACGCGCTGACATCAACTCCGTGATACCTGGAATACGACTACGCTTACCCGTTGTTGCTTTCATTGCATTCTGAAATTCAGAAAAAGTGTATTGCTTATTTTGGTCATTACTTAATGGAACTTGAATTAAACGACGCATTTCATCTGCACGTTTGCTGTACTTTTCTGTTTTCAACCAATCGACCATGATAGTACGTAAGTGCCCAAGATAAATTTTCTTGTACATTTCGTTTTTCAACAATTGACTAATCAATGGTTTCAATTCATTACCAGCGTGTAAAAGCGGGTCCAATTGCTGCAATTCTTTCAAAGTCAAATCAGAACCACCGCCAATACTTTTCAAACTACCAAAAGACAAGTTCATATCCCAAACAACAGGAGAAAACAAGCCATTTTTATCTTGGTACAAGTAAAAGTTGACACTCTTCTTTCCAGAGTAACTATCCAAGTTGACTAAGATGTTATTGAAAGCCAACATCCATAAAGTGTTGTCCACATTAAGAATATTGCCAATGTCTGTAGGTTTCTCAGCCAATGTACGTGATAATTCGATTAAATCATCCCAACCATTTTCAGACAACATTTCAAAGTTATTCAAGTAACACTTTACACTTTCGTCATACTCTAATGAACCAAAGATATTTTGCTTACAACCTGCTGGTTCGTCAATGTCTGCATCTGTATTTACCTTGAAAAAAGCACCTTCGCTTGTTCCATAGTAATTTTCTAAAAATGCTTTGTCAACAGCTTGTACGTTAACAAATACGCCATAATTAGCCTTGTTTACGCCTACAGATGCATAGTTTGCTTGTGGTGCAGGCATATAGTCACGCGCGATTTCGTAAGACAAAACTTCACGTACCAAACTCGGGTCACGCATTGAGTTTGATAATTTAATTGAAGTATGACCGTCGATATTTTGCTTTTTGTTGATGTAATTCAACTTGATGTACAAAGCATTGCGTTTACCACCTGCACGGAAAGACTTGCTGCCGCGGTAACGCACACCTACATTTTTGTATTCTGTGCCGTTAATGGTTACATTTCCTAATAATAGTCCATTGCCATTCGTACGTAAACTATCCAAAAGGTAAGCCCAATTGTCTTCTTCAAAAGTCAATTGGATATCTTGGATTTTATCTGTTTTATAAAAATCCGATTGCGCTGATGCTGAGAAAACACAGGCAAGGAAAAATAAAAGTAGTAAGTTTTTCATCCCAAATTTAATGTTTGTGCTTTGTTATTACATTTTACAATGAATAGCTAAACACGAAAAGAGAATTATTTTTCAGCTCCATATAAGTTGGAGTCGTTATTTGCTACCGCAATAATAAGAAACATCTGGCGGAAAATTGATATTTGATAGGCTTTTAAATAGGAGAGAGGGGCGAGGAGAGAGGTGAGAGGCGGATAACTGACATTTAAAGTTCTCAAATAAACTCTATAGCGAGTTGAAAATCAAGGTGAGGGGAGAAAGTATGTGTAGTCTCTCTCCTCTCACCTCTTCGCTCTCACCTACAAAGCTGCGACAATATTTTTCTCAATACGCGCTAAAATATCAGTAGTGTCTGCTTTTTCAAATGTTTTACCTGTGATATTTTCGTATAGCTCAATGTAGCGGTCAGAGACTTTTTCGACAAAAGCATCTGGCATTATTGGCATTGTTTGACCTTCTAAACCTTGAAAGCCATTTTCAATCAACCATTCACGGACAAACTCTTTTGATAAGTGCTTTTGTGGCAATCCTTTCGCTTGATTTTCTGCATAATTTTCTGCGTAGAAATAGCGAGAAGAATCTGGGGTGTGAATTTCGTCGATGATGTAAATAGTATCACCAATTTTACCAAACTCATATTTAGTATCCACCAAAATTAATCCTTGCTCAGCAGCCATTTCTGTTCCGCGTTGGAAAAGAGCGCGTGTAATTTCTTCTAAAATCACGTAATCTTCCTCCGAAACAATGCCTTGTGCGATAATATCTTCGCGACTGATGTCTTCGTCATGTCCTTCTTCTGCTTTGGTGGCAGGGGTGATGATTGGTTCTGGAAATTTATCATGTTCCTTCATCCCTTCGGGTAATGCTACTCCACACAATTCGCGCAAACCTGAACGGTAAGTCCGCCATGCGTGTCCAGTACAGTAACCACGAATGACCATCTCGACAGGATAAGCCTCGCATCGTTTTCCGATAGCTGCATTTGCATCTGGTGTGCTTTCGAGCCAATTTGGTGCAATATCTTCTGTCGCTGCTAAGAAATGTGCAGCAATTTGGTTGAGCACTTGCCCTTTGTAAGGAATAGCACGAGGCAAAATGTGGTCAAAAGCAGAAATACGGTCACTGGCTACCATGACTAATTTGTCGCCGACAGAATAAACGTCGCGTACTTTTCCACGATAAAAAGCGGTTTGACCAGGTAGTGTGAAATCCGTTTTTTGGACAGCTTTAGAGTCGAGATTTGCGGACATTAAGATAATTTTGAATTTTGAATGGAGAAT
>CAZQTE010000119.1:0-2662 GCA_964595615.1 uncultured Saprospiraceae bacterium | reverse complement strand
TCCAATTCCTCCACTAAAAAATCCTCTTGATAATAGTAAAAGTAAGTTTTATCGCCCGTACTTCCAGTTTGAAAGCCCGATTTTTGATAATCTCCTTCTGCTACGCTCAAATAAATTTGCCCGTCTTTGTTGAGTAAATTGGAGCAATCAGAAATAAACTTTTCGCAATCCTCTTTTGATAAATAAGGCAAACAAAAACCACAGATAATCGCATCAAATTTCTCTGAAAACCTATCAATCTCTCTACAATCCATGACTTTAAAATTAGCGGTAGGATTGTTCTTTTTCGCCAAATCAATCATATTGGGCGCGACATCAATCGCTAATATATCAAAGTCTGGGCGTTTGTTTAAAATGTATTTTGTGATATTCCCTGGACCACAACCAATTTCTAAAATCTTTGGATTTAGAGCTATTCTATTACAAAAAACGTCGTAGCTATCATTGTATAAATCCAAATCCATGAAATGTTTTTGGTATAAGTCTGCGACTTTGTTCCATGTTTTGAAGGTGATTTGGTATTTGTTCATTTTGATTTATCAAGAATCTTATTTTAAATTGAAAGTGCAAAGATGTTCTGTTTTTTTGAATCCCCCCAATTAAAAGCGCACCTTTGTATCTCTATCAGAATAGACTAAGGGAAACAGCAAAAACTTGGGTCGTCAACAATTCAAGTAATCAACACAATCAATCAGCAAATGTCAAAAGAGAAGAAAAAGAAGCCGCAAACGAAAACGAAAATGCACTCTAACAATCGCCACCGCGAGCGTTATGATTTGCCTTTATTGGTGAAAAGCCATCCTGAATTGGGACAATATGTTCGCCCTAATAAATACGGCGATGACTCGATTGATTTTGCTAATCCAGCTGCCGTTAAGACGCTTAATACTGCCTTGTTATTGCATTATTATGATTTGAAGTACTGGGAAATTCCTGACGGATACTTGTGTCCGCCAGTGCCAGGTCGTGCTGATTATTTGCATCATGCTTCTGATTTGTTTTCTGCAATTAATTTTGGAAAAGTACCGAAAGGGGAGAAGTTTCGGGTTTTAGATATTGGTGTCGGGGCGAATTGTATTTACCCGATAGTTGGTGTTAAAGAATTTGGTTGGAAATTTATCGGTTCTGATATTGACGAAGTGGCCATTGCTTCCGCGCAAAAGATTGTAGATAATAATCCAAATTTGAAAGATAAGGTTGAATTGCGTTTGCAGACGAATAAACGCGATATTTTGCATGGTATTTTAGAAAAAGATGATAGGGTAGAATTGGTGGTTTGTAATCCGCCTTTTCATGCCTCCGCAGAAGACGCACACGAAGCAACTATGCGAAAAGTAAACAATCTCAAACGCAAAGACCACAAAGGATTTAGAAAGAAAAAAGAGGAGGAAAAGCCAGTTTTAAATTTTGGTGGACAGAGTAATGAATTGTGGGTAGAAGGTGGCGAAAAGCGTTTTTTGAAGGACATGATTCGCAGTAGTAAAAAGTTTCCTGAGAATGTATTTTGGTTTACTGCTTTAGTCTCAAAAGAGAATACTTTGCGGGGTTTGTATGAGTCTTTGCGCGCCGCTCGAGCAACAGATGTACGTACTATTCCAATGGGGACGGGCAATAAATCAACTCGTATTTTGGCTTGGACTTTTCAAACGCGAGAAGGTCAACGGACTTGGGTAGATAAGCGCATTCGTGACGAAAAAGATGTCGGAAAGCCATTAACGACGGTAGATTTAACGGAATCAAGACCTGATGAAGTACGTGATAAAAGACCAGTGACGGCACCGCGTCCGCGTCCTGAACGACCAGGGATTGTTAGACGGAAGGGGAAGGAGTTGAAGCGGTTTTAAATTCAAATGCAAGAATCAAACTCAAACTTAAGAACGTTTCTGAAAACTTAAATTTGGGTTTGATACTTGGAATTAAATTTGCTTGGGAATTTTTATGAGATTTGCTGTTCTTTCGAGTAATTATTCCGTTTCGTTCAATGAATATTTTCGCGTACTATTTAATTTCATGCGTATCACGGACTTTACTAAACGTCAAGTCTAATAATTTCCAATCATTGTCATTTTTCTGATAAATTTCAGTTACTGTAAACTCATTTGAGACATCATTGCCTCTAACGTGAGCGAGCAGAGTAATGCGATTCCAAAGTACAGCTGTTTTTCCAAAGACTTCTACCGCCACATCGTGTACTTCTGCGTTTTTGTACCAAATGCTACCAGATTCAATTATTTCGAGTTCTCTGTCTTTACTCCAGGTGCCACTCATATGAACAAATTTTGATTTGTCATCAAATAATGTGTCTAATTTTTCCACATTTTTATCTGCCATCCATTGCCATTTCTGCTTAGAAAGGACTTTGACTTCTTTCTCAAAGTTGGCATTGAGTTCGACTTTATTGTCTTGTGTAATATTGGTGTTTTCTGTTAGGCTTTCGCTTTTTTGTGTGCATTGCAGAGCAAAAAATAAGACCAACAAGATAAATACTGTCTGTTTCATAAATTGAAAATTTTTATGTGATAAAATTACAAAACCAACAAGCCCATTTCCCGCAAAACACCCATCTCCTCAGAATCCCAAAAATAATCAAAACCCTCAAATTTTTCCTCAAAACTCGCACGTAAAGCCTTAAAACTAATCGTCTGATTTTCAGCAGTTAAGT
>CAZQTE010000118.1:0-13580 GCA_964595615.1 uncultured Saprospiraceae bacterium | reverse complement strand
TATATGCATAATTTGAAACCAATTTTTTCAAAAGTAGTAAAGAACAAAATACCGTCTTAATCACCTTCCTTTATGAATAACAACCAAAAAAATATGCGTACACTTCTCACACTTCTGCTACTTAGATTTTAATGATGATTTTCCTAATAATTCTTGGGAGATTACAGAACCTGCGATTTATTATCAAGCGGCTTATTTACGTTTTTTAGCAAATTTTGTACAGGTAGATGCGCCTTCAGCTGTGGATTTTGTGGAGGTGAAAAATGATTTAAAATTTTCTCCTAATCCTGTGCATACGACTTTACAATTGGAAGATTTGCCTGTGCCTTGTCAGATTAAAATTGTGGATATTAGTGGTCGTGTTGTTTTTTCTGGATTGGCTGAAGGGTCTGATTATCAGGTTAATATAAGTGAATTCACACAAGGTATTTATGTAGTAAAGGCTTTTGATTTGGAGAGGAAAGTTGCTTTGTCGGGGAAGGTGGTAAAGTAGTTTTTGTGCTTAAAAATCTTGGCACTTACCCATGCGAGCAGGCTGTACCAAACTGAAGGCTGTCATACTATTGGCACTTGAGTAGTTAAATTAAAAAGCCTCTCACAAAATTATTTTGTAAGAGGCTTTCTAATATGCCATATCTCCAAGATATGGCATATTTTGTTCTGAAAAACAACTAAAATCTCACAATGAAAAGTACGACACTTTCATAGCAAGATATGCCATATTTTTAAAATATGGCATATCAGGTGAGATTAAGCCACAGGCGTTCCCACCAACTCATGCTTCATCAAATATTCCGCAATCTGCACCGCATTCGTAGCTGCACCTTTACGTAGGTTATCCGAAACAATAAACATATTTAATCCATTGTCCAAGCTCTCATCACGACGAATACGTCCAACAAAAACCTCGTCTCTATTTTTCGCAAAACGTGGCATTGGATAAACGTTATTAGCTGGGTCATCTTGTAAAATGATGCCGTCGCCGTCTGCCATCATTTGCTTGATGTCTGCAATGTCAAAAGGCTTTTCTGTTTCGATATTAACGCTTTCAGAGTGACCACCGTGTACAGGTACGCGCACTGCTGTCGCTGTAATACGAATAGCATCATCACCCAAAATTTTGCGTGTTTCGTGTACCAATTTCATTTCCTCTTTGGTGTAGTCATTGTCCAAAAAGATGTCGCAATGTGGCAAACAGTTCTCAAAAATTGGATAGTGATAAGCCATATCTTCTTTAGCCATTTCATGACCTTCGCGCTCCATATCGTACTGACGTACAGCATTTACACCCGTTCCAGTGAAAGATTGGTAAGTTGAAATAACCAAACGTTTGATGCCGTACTTTTCGTGAATAGGTTTCAAAGCTACCACCATTTGTATCGTCGAACAATTAGGATTTGCAATGATTTTATCTTCTGCCGTCAATTCATTTGCATTCACCTCTGGGGTCACCAATTTTTTCGTCGGGTCCATGCGCCAAGCCGATGAGTTATCAATAACTGTCGTGCCTACTTCCGCAAATTTGGGTGCCCATTCTTTAGAAGTGCTGCCACCTGCCGAAAAAATCGCAATATCAGGACGCATATTAATTGCATCTTGCATACCAACTACGGTATAAGTATTGCCTTTAAATTCAATTTTCTTACCCACTGAACGCGCCGATGCGACAGGGATTAAATCTGTAACGGGAAAGTTTCTCTCCGTCAAAACCTCTAACATCACGCCACCTACGAGACCAGTTACGCCAACTACTGCTACTTTCATGCTGTTAAAATTGTATATTGTTGATTGATTATTGTCTATTATTTTGCACTTTTCATGTGCGCTATTTGCTTAATGCTTGAAAAATTATGCCGAAAAATTTTCACCTCTATGCCTCCTCTAAAACAAAACTCTGCGTCTTTGCAAGCTCTGCGTTCAAATTTCCCTCTACAAAGGTAAACATTCCCATTTTTCCCCTTAACTTTACATCAAATTTATTAACGAAAACAATAATACATTAGTTGCTTTAGTTTTCGTAAATACTTTTTGAGTAACCGATACTCAAACATAGAAATTAGACATGAAAAATATCATTCTCGTACTCTTCGCCTGTTTCCCATTTTTTACTTTTGCCCAACTGCAAGATGACTTCTCGGACGGTGATTTTACTAATAATCCAACATGGACAGGAAATACCGACCGCTACATCGTTAATGCCGAGGGAGAGTTACAGCTTTTTCATGAAGATGCAGAGGGTACGACAGTTTCCTATCTTTCCGTTCCAGCCAATACCGCTAATTTGACCAACTGGGAATTCAAAGTACGCTTAGAGTTTTCGCCTTCTTCCAGCAATTTTGCTCGTATTTATTTGAATAGCAATAGTCCTGATGTGACGGGGGATTTAGAAGGTTATTATGTCAAAATCGGTGGTATTTCTGGCTCAGATGATGCGATAGAACTATGGCGACAAGACGGAAATGATGATGAATTATTGATAAGTGGAACAACAGGAGGCGCGGGCGCAGACCCTGTAGATGTACGTGTACGTGTTGAACGCGATGATGCCGCGAACTGGGTGCTTTTAGTCGATTACACGGGCGGTACAGACTATGTAAGTGAAGGTGGTGCGAATGATGCAACTTACAATATGGGTGGCTATTTTGGTTTTTGGTGTAGCTATACTGCGACGCGTAGCGAGTTATTTTTCTTAGATGATTTGTTGATTGAACCACTTTTTGTAGACATGCAAGCACCCGAAGTTTTGTCTGCTACACCTGAAAATAGCACGACAGTTGCCCTCGCTTTTGACGAGCCAATTATTGGTTTTGATTTCGGAGATTTCACAATTAATAATGGTATTTCGGTGACAGCAGCGGAGGCAGATGTCGTCAATCCTGCTTTAATTCGCTTGACGGTCAGTCCTTTACAAAATTTTCAAAACTATACAGTTACAGCAACTAATGTGGCTGACGCTGCGGGTAATGTACTTAATGAAGGTAGTGCAAGCTTTGATTTCTTACAAGCACAAGCTGCTTCAGAAGGAGATATTATCATCACAGAAATTATGGCTGACCCGACGCCTGTCATTGGTTTGCCAGATGCAGAATTTGTGGAAATTTACAATCGTAGTGACAAAGTTATAGACCTCAGTACTTTATCTTTTGTGAGTGATGACTCGCCAGATGCTTTAGTTGGTGAACTCATTTTACCAGGAGAATATGCCATTATCTGTGATGATGGTTTTGCCAGTGATTTTACACCTTTTGGCAATGTTGCATTTACTAGCTCTATGCCCGCTTTGACGAATGGCGGTGACTTTGTGATGATTGAAGATAATGCGGGGATGCTTATTGACCGTGTCGATTATAGCAACTCATGGTTTGAAGACGGAGAAAAAGCAGACGGAGGCTGGACACTCGAACGCATTGGCGCTATGGCAGACTCTAATTGTTCTGGCAATTGGCGTGGCTCAAATAATAGCAATGGCGGGACTCCTGGAACTGAGAATTCCATTAATGGGCAATTTACCGATACCGAGGCACCGCAAGTAGTCTCCATTGTGGCGGTAGATGCTTTTTCGATTTTGGTTACTTTTTCCAAAAGTGTCTCCGTAGAGGAAGCGCGCGAGGAATTGAATTATACGATTGATAATGGATTGACGGTTAGTTCTGCGAATATTCAAAACGCGAATAATACAGCGGTTTTATTGCTTTTGAGTGATGAAATTCAAGGTGGGACAATTTACAATTTGACGGTTAGCAATGCCATTAGTGATTGTTTGGGGAATATGGCGGAAAGTGATGTGACGCGCGTTTTTGGTTTAGCAGAAGCCCCAGAACCATTAGATATTGTCATCAATGAAGTTTTATTTAATCCGCGTTCGGGAGGTGCAGATTACGTCGAGTTTTATAATCGTTCTGACAAAATTATCAATTTTTCAGAGTTTGGAACTGCACCTTTTCAATTTTTGCCAGGCGAATATGTCGTCATTTCAGAACAACCAGATACCATTCTTTCCCGCTTTAATGTTGAAAATCCACAAAATCTACGTCTCGGCGATTTACCAACTCTAAGTAATGACGCTGGTTTGATTTCGCTAGTCATGGGCGCGGAAGTTATTGACCTTTTTATCTACACAGAAGATTTACATTATGACTTATTAAATGATGTCAATGGCGTTGCATTAGAACGTATAGATACTGAAAGTCCAACTAATGAGGAGGGCAATTGGACCTCTGCTGCCGCTACGGTTGGCTTCGGTACACCAACTGCCCAAAATTCTCAATTTGTCAATAACGAGTTTGTAGAAAACGGTGAGTTTTTCCAAATTGCTACGCCGCGCTTATCACCAGACGGAGACGGCTTTGAAGATGTTTTATTGATTAATTACAAATTTGATGAATTAGGTTACACGGGCAATATCAAGATTTTCGACAGTCAAGGTCGCTTAGTTAAAACGCTGATTAACAACGCATTGTTAGGTACATCAGGTATCTTAAATTGGGACGGCTCAACTAACGACAAATCAAAAGCACGCGTAGGTATTTACGTCTTTTGGGCGGAAGTGTATCGACCTGATGGAACAGTGGTGATGCAAAAGGAAGCGGTAGTAGTGGCAGGACAGCTGTAAGTTAAGTGCATGACATTATTTAGCGTCTTATAAGTAGGTTTACATATTTATTTCAATATTAAAACCTACTTAGATAGGGGCAAAAAAATAGAGGCACAAAATAAATTGCGCCCCGTAAAAGGTTCGGCAAGGGGTTATTGAGCCGTTCCAAAAACAAATATCTAATATTTCAGTATTTACACCTTATTTTTACCTTTGCAAAACTTATGCAACTGCTATGCAGCACTTTTTCTTTGGAATGCGAGATTAATAGATTCAGAAGCTGAGCCGCTTATTTTTTCGTTTAGTTTTGGCTTAAAATGGGCGTTTGTCGGGGCAAATAACCATTTTTCAAGTAAAAAATAAGCGAAAAAGACGTAGTTCAAATTCTGAATCTATTATTTTCGCATTCCTTTACTAAGTAACGACAAAACAATAAGTCCGCCATCTGGACAGGTCAAATTTTCCTCATTTTTCACTTCAAATCGCTCAAAGTATTAACAATTATCGCGCTTTGAAGCCAAAACTGAGAAAAATTATACACTTTCCAAATGACGGAGTTATTATTTCATCGTTACTAAAACCTCAAAAGAAAATAACCTAAGCCATGAAAAAAGAGGAACAAGATTATGAAATCCCTAAACAATTTTGGGAGGAAGTTGCTAATAAAATAGAAGCAGACTACAAATATGGACCACCTCATAACTGGACAAAATCAGAAAGAGAAAACTTTATAAAGACATTTCTTCCTGAGATTATCACAAAAAAACCACACAACTATAAAGTTGAAAATCCAGGACTTTCAGAAGCTACTTTACGGCGTATCTTTATTACCAAAGAAAGCCAAGGCACGAATACGACTAAGGATATTTTTTCGTGGTATTTGGGCTATTCTGATTTTTTTGAGTACAAAGCAAAGTCGATAAAGAAGGCGGAAAAAAAACCTGTTTTTTACTACTACCTTTTCGCATTATTCGCGCTAACAGGGCTTGGTGTGTCTTTTTTCATCTTTTCATCTGAAAAAGGCGAAGATGCTATTTTGAAAGCAGAACTCATTGATTTAGTGAAAGCAGCCAACAAATTTGAATTCAATCTGGGGGCGCAAATACAAAATTATGAGCAGCATCTGGATAGTCTCGAAATTTACTTCTCAAAGGAAGGTCATGCATATCAGTCTGTTCTTCAATATCTAAAGGGTAACAAGGAGAAGAACTACATTCTAAAATCCATTAATGTAGGTTCTCGACAAGAAACACTGGATGCCCGTGTCACTTTATTAGACACTGTCAACTCGATTGCTCATATAGAAACGGTAGAATACTGGCACTATCGCTGGGCAGATGAACTGACCAATGAACTGCGCCATGTGTATGAAAAAATTAATACTCAAGAGTACATACTGAGTAAATCTTTAGACGGAAAGTGGCAGATTAAGGAAAATATTTATCGTTCGGATACCGCTGAAACTACTTCTTTTTGCGAAGTCAACAAAATTCAGCAGAGTGTACAAAATTACTGCCATGACAATCCACGCTTATTGGACTCTTTGTTAGAGAAAAATGCAATTGGACAAACGGTACTACTCGCTAAATGCATTTGTGAAGAAGAAGAACGTGGTAAGCTAATCAACGACCTTTCAGATTTGGGTCGGGCTCACAATCGTCGGAAGACAAAACTTAATCATAAAAAAATAAGTACAAAAGTCTTTTTAAAAAACCAACAGAAGGTAAAACAAGAGATATACGAAATCTTAGAAAAAAATGATCTTCTTTGTATTTAAATCCAAGTGAAAAAAACATTCTTCATCTTACTTTTTTGCTGTGCACAAATGGTATCTGCACAGCAATTCAAATTTCGCAATTTCTCCGTCGCAGAGGGATTAGCGCAGTCACAGGTATACGCTGTAGTCGAAGATGATAATGGTTATATGTGGTTTGGGACGCGAGGCGGTGGATTGAGTCGTTTTGACGGGAAAAACTTTAAGAGTTTTTCTACTCGCGATAGTTTGGCGAATAACTACATCGCGGTCTTGCATACTGCTCAAAATGGTGATTTACTAATTGGGACGAGCAATGGTTTGACTATTTTCGACGGTGCACGATTTACAAATTTAGAATTAAAAGAAGGTAAAAGCATCATCGTATCAGCGATACATCAAGAAGAGAATGGACGGATTTGGTTAGGCACAGGTGAAGGTATTTTTCATTATGAAAACGGTGCCTTTTCACACTTTTCAAAACGAAAAAGTCTGCCCGAAGAAATAACCGTAAGTTTTTTCAAAGATAGCCGAAACGCCTTATGGGCAGGCGGTGATTTTGGCGTTTTACACATCCAATCTGACGACGATATTACACACTACAAACATCGCCGTAACGAATTGAATTCCAATCAAGTACGCAGCATTCACGAAGATAAATCTGGTCGCATTTGGGTTGGTACTTATGGTGGCGGCTTAAATATCTTTTCTGGCGGAAAATGGTCAAGATTGACACGTAAAGACGGTTTAGGAAGTAATCGTGTCCTCTGTCTTTACCGCGATAAACAAGATGCAATGTGGGTCGGTACACAGGACGCAGGCATTAGTATTTATGCGCCGCAAGACAGCACTTTTAGCTATTTGACTGAAGCGGAAGGACTTGCCAATTCTCACATTCGCAATATCACAAATGACTCTTGGGGAAATATTTGGATTGGGACTTCGGGCGGCGGTGTTAGTCGTTATTTTGGACAGCAATTTACGCATTATGACAAGTCAAATGGTCTGGCAGGCAATTACGTTTACGCACTCGCGCAAGACACCGCGCAGCAGATTTGGTTGTCTGCTTCGAGGCGTGGCGTGACGCGATTTGACGGAGAAATTTTTCATCACTATGGACGTGATAATGGTTTTACGGAAATGAAAACGAAAGCTCTTTTGTGCGATACGCGTGGGCGCGTTTGGATTGGTACGGAAGGGCGCGGCGTGGCAGTTTATGATACAACTGGCTTTCATTTTTATGGTGGCTCGGAAGGTTTGGGCGGTAGTTATATTCGGTCCATCAAAGAAGATAAAGAGGGGAATATTTGGATTGGAACGGCTGGTGGCGGTATTACTAAGGCAACACAATCTTTGGGTGATAGTACAGGTTTAAAATTTGATTTTCATACCTTTTGGGAGCGAGATGGACTATCTGAAAAGCGCATTAACGACTTGCATATTGATACTTTGGGGCGTGTATGGTACGCGACTCGGAGCAGCGGAATTGGTTATATTTTACCAGATAGTTCGGTGGTTAATTTTGCACGAGCGGAAGGTCTACCTTATTTGAATGTGCGGGCTTTGGAAGAAGATAGTTCGGGTGTTTTGTGGATTGGAACGGCGGGAAATGGGGTTTTGAAATTGCCTATTTATGGAGAAGATTTTGACTTTCAGAAATTGTTGGTTCAGCCAAATTTGACGAGTGACAATGTTTACTTTTTAGGTTTTGATAAAGAAGAAAATTTGTATGTTGGTTCGGAAGTTGGAGTCGATAAAATCGGATTGGACGCAGAACGTAACTTCAAGACAATCAACCACTTCGGCAAGTCAGAAGGCTTTGTTGGTATTGAAACTTGTCAGAATGCGGTCTTGTGTGATGCGGAAGGGAATATGTGGTTTGGAACGATAAATGGCTTGACAAAATACAATCCAAAACAAGAACGCAATAATCCCATTCCTCCAAAGATTTTACTGACGGAAACGCGTTTATTTTATGAACCATTGAGTCAGACAAAATACAGAGACTCTTTGACTAAAAAAGGAACTTTCAAGCCAGGTTTTGCACTTCCTTTTCGAGAAAACAACTTGGGTTTTGAATTTGTCGGCATCAATCAATCCAATCCAGAAAAGGTGCGCTATCAATGGCAATTAAAAGGATTTGAAAAAGAGCGTTCGCCCTTTTCGACGAATACGAATGCGACTTACGCCAATTTACCTGCGGGAGATTATACTTTTCAAGTTTGGGCAGAAAATGAGGACGGTGTTATCAGTGATGCTCCTGCGGAGACGAGTTTTACCATACTCAAACCATTTTGGCAAGAGTGGTGGTTTATCGCTTCGGTCATTGGAGGTATTTTGGCGATTATTGCTTTGGTTTTCCGCTTGCGTGTCAATCAAATTCGCGCCCGCACCCGCGAAGAACGCGCTCGTTTAGAAATGGAAAACAACATGCTACAATTAGAGCAAAAAGCCTTGCAATTGCAGATGAATCCGCATTTTATTTTCAATGCCTTGGCGAGTATTCAGAGCCTCATTTCTAAACAAGACCACAAAACAGCTCGCTACTATCTCGCGAAATTCGGAAAGTTAATGCGCGCCATTTTAGAAAATTCACGGAGTGAAAATATCACGCTGACAGAAGAAACGGAACTATTAGAAAACTACCTCGCCTTAGAGCGCTTTAGTCGCGGCAATTCTTTTGATTACGAAATCAATATAGCAGATAATTGTGAGCCAGAAGATACCGAAATCCCGCCAATGCTCCTCCAACCTTTTGTCGAAAATGCTATTATTCACGGTGTCGCCAATTCTGAGAAACGCGGTATGATAAAGCTACAATTCTCCCAGCCCAATGGAAAATTACGCTGCGAAATCGAAGATAATGGCATCGGTCGCGAACGCGCTGCACAAATTAAAAATGCCTTTGATAAAACGCATAAATCTGTTGCTTTGGAGGTCACGCGGGAACGTTTGGAGATGCTGCATCCTGGTAAGCGGAGTTTTTGGGTGGAAGATTTGGAGCAAGGGACTCGGGTGGTTTTGGTGATTTGAATATCATCTTAATCCAGCAAATTATATTTTTCACTTGGTGGAAAAAGTAGGCCAATTCCTTCAGGTTTTATTTTAAAGAAAGGTCCTTTCTCATTACCTCTTCCTTTAGCATTTCTCTTTATCGAATGGTCAAGTGTGATTACCCCTTGTTCTATCAATAAATCAAACTGTGATACAATTGGTTTCTTAGTATGTTCAACCGCACGATATTGGAAAAATTCGCGTCCATTTTTCTTTACACTATCTGCTGCAACCCAAAAAGTTTCTCGATGCTTTTCTAACAAACGTTCATGCAACTTTTCCAAATTCCATACAACAAAATCACCAATAGCCTTTCTATCTGAATTTTCAATTAACTGCTGGATGTTTGTATCTAAACGCAGATTTAGTCCTTGCGAATTTCGGACAATAGCAGATACTGTACAATATAATTGAAAATCCTTCCCACGTGGATACCCGAAAGTATTTAAAATTTCCGTAGAACTTTTGAACTTACTATCTTTCCAATTCGGCACTTGAGCAAATAGACTTTTTCTTGTTTTTCTCCTACTTCTAAAAGACTTGATTTCTATTCCCTTATAATCAGGCTTCTTCGAGGAATTTATGTCAATTCCCAATACTCTTTCCAAAGTTCGGCCAACAGCAGTATCTGCATTTACTCTTGCAGGAATTAATCCTTCACTTGCGACATTCCTAAGTTTATTCAAAAGTTCATTAGCCACTTCATTCGCATCTCCATTTATATCATTTACAAGTTCTTTTAAAGGATTCTTTCTGTCAGAGTTTAGCAACTCTTCTAAAGGCAGTCTTGTCAAATTAAAAATATGAAGCTGTTCATCATGATAAGTAATCGCGATAATATCATTTGGATTAGCATGTTTACCCAAGCCTGAAAACCAAATACGAGGGTCGCCCTTTTTCGTATTTGGACGGTATAATGATACTCTTGATTTATACGTTTTTGACTCGTCGTAAATCGTTCCTATCAAAATAACTTTACTGTCAGGTCCTTTTTTCTGTTCCCAATAATCGTGAATTTCGTTTTTCTTAAAATAGTTACGAACTACAGCTGTTGCGTCCATAATAGACTTTTTCAAACCTGTAGCAGTAGGTTCAATTAGAGTCAGGGAAACAGAGTTTTTTGTCAGAAGTTTTAGTCTATTTTCTTCCTGAACAGAGAGGACTCTCATTTAATATTTTTTAGAATTTCGGTAGCGACAGCCCTTGCCAAAAGTGGTGGAACAGCATTACCAACTAAGGTATATTGGGGAACTTCAAACTTTCGATTATTACCTCCAGTTGAACGTTTTCCTTGAAAAACAAAAGAGTCATCAAAGGACTGTAATCTCGCCATTTCGCGAACTGTCAACGCTCTTGGACTGTTATAGTGAATATAATCATCAGGAATAGTCATTATCGTAGAACTCTGCTTATCAGGTTTTAAAACATTGTAATTTCTCTTATTTGACGCCAACCCATTTTCTTCTAAGCGCGTTTTAGCTTCTCGATAATCACCTTCTTCCAAGATTATTTTAAGACGCTTAATGACGTTTTCGCCTTGATTACTGGTTTTGTGATTATTAAGAATATCGTAGTTTTTCTCCCCTTTAGTTAGTGCTTCCACATTACGCACATAAAAGGGTTTATTCGCATTTTTATATCTCGCAATTAACCGTCCTTCTTTACTCCATTCTGCATAAGTTTTACCTTTAGTTGTTGTGGTTCTACCGTCTATTTCTCTCTTCTTAATTAAGGCTTCCATTTTCTTTGCAGTTCCATTATACTGCTTTGCAATATTGACATTTTGATAACGGTGCGCTTCTTCATTATTCCCCAAAAAGTCTAAATCATATAAGGCTTCAAAAATAGAAACTTTCTCTTCTTCTGTTACAGTAGCAGGAATATCTGAAATAAATTTCTGATCTTTTCGACAACCAATAAATAAGACACGTTCTCTATTTTGTGGTACACCATAATTACTCGCATTTGCAACAAAAGGGGCTTCAATTTGATACAATCGAATACTTTCTATTATATTTTTTAAAGTCTCTTCTTCCTCCTCATTACAGTGATTGTAAATAAAGTCAATCGTATCATCAAAATTAGCGGAATAAATTTTTAAAGCATCAACGATATTCTCACAATTAACTTTAAACTCCGTAGAGACATTTAGTTCTTCAAAGGAAAATTCAATCTTATTAATAATTTCTTTCGAGTCAATACTCACTAAGAATTCAGTAAATGCATCTGCAAAAAGGTCATTATCAATATTACAAAAATCCTTTTCTTTTATAATATCTCTTCTCAGTTTTTTCCATTCTTTATTTCGTACTAAAAGATTAAACCCATGTCTGATTGTGCTGACGTATTTATCTGTTTTACTCTTTTTATAATCAACAATTTTCGGTGTTAATTGTCTAAAATTGCTTTCCACAAACTTTATGTAATCTTCCTTCCATGTAGTTTTTTCTGCCTCTGTTTGGCTTTCTATCGCGATACGTTTAATCAAGCAATCAAACAAAAAACTATTTTCAGGGTAAGACTTTTTAAGTTTCTTGACGAATGAAGTCAGGACGGGAATTTCTTTGACATCGATAATAGAATTAATCTCTTTAAGAATCAAATCCTTTATCTTTCCACCTTCTTTTGTCAATATCCCTTTCACATTTTCCATCACAAAATACTTAGGCTGTAGAACCTTTATCACTTCTAAGTAATGTGAAAATAAATCATCTTTTTTGTCAAATTTCTTACGTTTCCCTGCCAAGCTAAAACTTTGACAAGGAGGACCACCGCACACGACATCTATCGTTCGTCCTTTAATTTTACCTAATAAATTATCTAAAAAGTCTGGTTCTGTAATATCCTGACACAAAAACTCTGCATCCAATCCAAGTTGATGATTATATCTTACAATGTGTGTTAATTCACAATTATCATTGATGTCATTTCCGACGACAAAATCAAAAAACTTATTATTTACTTCTGCCTGTAAAAAGCCCTCACTAAATCCACCCGCACCCGCAAATAAATCAACAAATGTGATTGGTTTTCCATACAATTCAATCTGTTCTTCCACTATATTTATATTTTGATTTTGCTTGTACGCATCTACATGTTCAGTGATAAAATGCTTAATTTCGCTTTGCGTAAAAGACTTTTTATATGGATGATTTAATAATTCATTAGCTCTTTCTCTTAAAAAATTTAAGTAATGATTAATTTCCAGCGCATATTCACTATTAGCGTTCACTAATTGTGTATTTTTATCAAAATCATCAAGCTTTATTTTTTTACCAGTTGCTATTTTGATTTGAGAACCATTACTATTGATTCTTAAATGAATAGGCGCACAACCTTTTTTATCAGCTTTATCTAAGTAGAAATTTATTGTTGGCATAGTTTTCAATTTTTACGGACACTTTTACGTACACGGACAAAACTACGGACAATCTTTGACTTATTACATTTTTAATCCCAATTAATAGTTTTAATAAAAAGTCAGGAACTTTTTCCTTGATAAAACCATTATTTCCATAAATAAAACTATCAAAATCAAAACCCATGAAACTAGAAAATTACAATCAACAACAAGCCTTCCTCCCTACAGACGGCAAGCACATTATAGCTCAAACAGACACTGAAACAATCACAGTCTACCAAGCTTTCAATCCTAATATATCAAGATACGCCCTTGAAAATCAACGATTTGGAGGTAGCCACTACTCTACTTCTCGCATGACTTGGATTAAGCCTAATTTTATGTGGATGATGTACCGTGCAGGCTGGGCGACCAAGGAAAATCAAGAACGTATTCTTGCTATCAAAATTACCTTAGAGGGTTTTCGTGAGATATTGCGGCAGGCAGTTCACTCGTCTTTTATTTCCGAAATTTATGGAGAAAGAGAAAATTGGAAAGTAAAACTAGCTAATTCTAATGTGCGTTTACAATGGGACCCAGACCATAATCCAACTGGCGAAAAACTGATACGAAAGGCAATTCAATTGGGATTACGCGGTGATATTTTTCATAAATTTAATGAAGAATGGATTAAGGAAATTAAAGATATCACAGACTTCGTAGCAGAACAACGAGAAAATGCAAAAGGAGATTTTAAAAACCTAGAAGTACCGTTTGAACGCATAGTATCTTTTGCAGAACATAGTGATATTGTAGAACAAATCGGACTGTCCGACCTA
>CAZQTE010000117.1:11456-13588 GCA_964595615.1 uncultured Saprospiraceae bacterium | reverse complement strand
TATTGACCTGAAAAATAAATTGGTAGTGTGTGCTGTTTGACGGTCAATTTATGTCCGCGATGAAGGGGGAGATTCAAAGAAACATTACTGATAAAGGAAATTATTCCAAACCAGATTGCTCAACAGAAATATAGGATCATACTAAATTTCTGTTAATTGAAAAGCTGAATAAAGGGAGAATAGTGTGTGAAAATTCAGAAGCTTTTCAATATATTTTGAATGTCCGTGGGATAGATAAAAAATTTACAGTAAAAATAACTGCCTTTTTGCACCACAAAGGTAATTGGAAAAAAACTTAGTAAACATCCCTACAAGTCGGTATTATCAAATAGTGCAATATAACTATATACAAGTCACTCATTTTCAACAAACAAAATACATTTTGACTAAAAAAAAATATCTTAACAACTATTAATCAATCCATTATACCAAAAAAATCAAGTTTCATAAAATTATTCGACGTATATTTGTGTTTCAACCCTCCATACTATAATACATCCCAAAAGGTTCTATCTATAAATTTAACAATGCGGCTGCAATACTTGTTATTAGTCCAATTTTAGTAAAAAACAATTGTTTTGATATTAAATTAATTCATATTTTTTTGAAAAATCTGTAGGTAATCACAAAAGAAATACTACCTTTGGGTCATCCAATTGTACTATTAATAAGTATAATCCTACCACACTTTATCAAAAAAAGAATTTCAAGATAATTCAGAAAGAGAACTTTCCCAAAACTTCGCTTAAAGATTACCCCCGTATTAAGATCTTTAGATGCGTAGTATAATTTTGCCGCACATTGTTTGTTTTCAGATTTTCTGAAAATTGTTAGAACACCAAATTACAACTATTTTAAACTGAACATATATAAATGGAATTGCGTCCTGTATAGGATTCAAGTTCTAGAGTTAAATATAATTTAAGATATTGTCAAAGCAACTGTTTTTAACCTGTTGTGACGTCATGTTTTGCGATTACATTTAACCAAAATATTTAATTGTTAGTCTTGGTAAACATTGTTAGGAAGCAGCGAATCAAATGATTTGTCGTTTTACTGAAAATTTATACCAAGACCGATACAACGAATATACCCATGAATGTGCAAATCTACAATTCTCGCAAAAGGATGCGTCCTTTGCTTTCTGTGCTTGTGATTCTACTGGTTGCTTTTTCTCTAAAAGCCCAAGATATTCACTTCGCACAATTTTATCATTCTCCCCTCAATCTCAGTCCCGCACTCACGGGCGTACATGAGGGTGACCGTCGATTCATAGGTAATCTGCGGAGTCAATGGCAAGCCGCACTAGTACCTTATAAGACTTTTTCTGGAATGTTCGATTCTAAAGTCTATTCCAATAAATTCAAAAAGGGAATGCTTGGCGTCGGTGCAGTTTTCAACTACGATGTCGCTGGAGATGGTGAACTAGGAAATGTCCAACTAACGGCAAGTGGGTCTTATGTTATGACCATTGATGCAGAAAATTTCCTCTCTTTTGGTTTACAGGTTGGTGTAGCGCAACGTTCTTTCCGTCCAGCGAGTTTGACTTTTGATAGTCAATTTGACGGGGAAATCTTCGATCCTAATCGTCCTATTAACGAACAGTTTACGAATACTGCTAAAGTTTACGGTGATGTCAATTTCGGTGTCAACTGGCACGGTCAAAAATTGCGCAAACGTACTCGTTTAGATGTCGGAGCAGCAGTTTATCACCTTAATCAGCCTGACCAGAGTTTCAATCCAAACGATCCTGCACGTCTATCATCTCGTATCAGTTTATATATGATGCCAACATTGCAAGTCAACAAAACTTTTGACTTTGTAGTGAATGCTATGGCTCAATTACAAGGTGCATATACAGAAGGTTTCGTAGGTGCTGGTGGTCGCATTCATCTCAATCAGCGTCGCACTAGAGAAATGGCTTTGCAAATAACAGGTTCTTATCGCTTCAACGCCTTTGGCGATGCGATTATTCCCGCAGCAGAGTTACATTACAAAACTTGGATTGTTGGCTTGAGTTATGATATTAATATTTCTGATTTCCAGAGAGCGACTAACCGCTATGGAGGACCAGAATTAGCTGTTCGTTACACGATTACGAATGTCAAGCCGATTAATACCTTTAAAATTTG
>CAZQTE010000117.1:3244-11356 GCA_964595615.1 uncultured Saprospiraceae bacterium | reverse complement strand
AAATTATCAGCTATGACTTTTTTAAAAAAGATAGCCATTCTTCTTTTACTTTTGGTTTGTGCAAACAATGGTTTTGCGCAGACGCTAAAGGCGTATGAAACGGCGGCGGAAACAGCCTTTACACAGCGTAATTACCATGCGGCGATTGAGTATTTTGAAATTTTGTTAGAGATTGACTCTGAAAATCCAAATTACTTGTATAAGTATGCTGAGTCTTTACGTGGTTATGATGCTTATGAACAAGCTGATACTATTTATCGAAAAGTTCGTTTAGAAGCAGACAGCCTCTACCCTCTTGCCACCTATTGGGAGGGAAAAATGAAGCAGCGCATGGGTCAATATGTGCCAGCACAGATGTCTTTTGAATTTTATTTGGCCAATCACGAAAATTTTGACCCACTATATACACAGCGTGCAAAAAAAGCTATTGAAGAAATTGACTGGGCAGTAGAAGCGAATAGTGAGCCAGATGAAGATATTGCAGTAGACCGTTTGAGTGATAAAGTTAATAGTGATTACTCTGAATTTGGCGCAAGTATGGATGGCGAACGTTTGTACTACTCTTCATTTGCCTATACTTACGAAAAAGATGATTTCAAACCAGCTCGACAATTCTCAAAAGTATTACAATCAGAGGATGAAGATTTTGGAGAATTTGTTAAAAATTTTAATGACGAAGCACGTCACACAGCACACTTTGCTTACAATACAGATACGACTAAGGTTTATTACACACTTTGCGATTATGCAACAGTAACCGATGTACGTTGTGAAATTTTCACACGAGATATTAATGCCGACGGCAGCTTTGGCGAAGCCGTAAAACTACCTGCAAGCATTAATGTTCCTGGCAAAACAGCAACTCAGCCTAATATCGGGAAAGATGCGGTTTCTGGTTATGAATTACTATTTTTTGCCTCTGACCGCGACGGTGGTCGTGGAGATTTAGACTTATGGTGTAGCGTAATTAATCCTAATGGAGAAATTTCACTACCTATTAATCTACCAGATGTAAACTCTCCTGATGATGATATTACACCATTTTTCCACACGCCTTCTCAAACGCTTTACTACAGTAGTAATGGTTTCCTAAATATGGGTGGTTACGATGTGTTTAAGTCAAAAAAGTCAGATGATAATTGGTCAGAGCCAGAAAATATGGGTGCACCAATTAATTCATCTTACGACGATATTAGTTACTGGTTGAATGAAGGAGAAATGATTAGTTTATTTTCTTCTAAAAGATTAGGTTCTAACTTTTTGGACACGGAAAAAGAAGCTTGTTGCTTTGACATTTATCGTACACGCGTAACAGCTATTGACTTTTTGGCTTTTACATTCAATAAAAAAAATGATGCTGAACTTTTAGGAGCAAAGGTGACACTGTATGAAGTCATGGCAAATGGAGAGTTGAAAGAAATTGCAACTAGAGTTAATGAATTGGGTAATGATTATTCTTGGAAATTAGAAACTGGAAAAAAATATATTGTTACAGCAGAGAAAGATGATTTTTTACCAGTTTCAGATACTATTGATTTAAAAAATCCAGCCTTACTAAGTTCTAAAAAAATCGAACGCGAACTATACCTCGAACCAGAAGCTCTAGATTTTTTAGCACGTGTATTTGACAAAGACACAAAAGATGCTTTGAAAGGGGCGACAATGCAATTTATCATTGGAAATGATTTAGAAGACTTAGTTGTCAATAAAGATGATAACGAATTCCCTTTGACTTTGAAACGCGACAGTAAGTACACGATAATTATGTCAAAACCAGGATACTTTCCTGATACTTTGATTTTAGATATGAAAAAACTAGGTAACCCTTTGTCTTATGAATATGATTTCTATTTGAAAGAAAAATCTATTCAGGACATTGTTCCGATGATTTTGTATTTCGATAATGATCGTCCTAATCCAAAGACGATGAAAGTGACTTCGGATAAGTCATACTCTGAAACTGCGGCAAATTACTATGCACGTAAACAAACTTTCATTACAGAATATACAAATGTTCTCGAAGGTCGAGATCGCTTCCTGGCAGAAAATCGAATGGAAGCATTCTTTGAGCGTGAGATTAAAGATGGTGACGAAAACTTAAAAGTTTTCTGCTATAAGCTAATTGAACTTTTAGATGCAGGACAAACCATCAAAATATATATCAAAGGTTATGCAAGTCCTAGAGCAGGGGCAGAATATAACTTTAATTTAGGACGTCGCCGTGTTGATTGTATCCGCAATCAATTTGACCGATACGAGAGAGGTTTATTCCAAAAGTATCGCTCTAATGGACAACTTAATATTGAAGAAATATCATTTGGTTCTTCTAAAGCACCTCAACGCTTAACAGACAAACTAAGTGATGACCGTGAGTCTGTATTTGGTATTTTAGCTTCTCGCGAGCGCCGCGTAGAAATTGTAGGAATTCGCTTGGATGACGGTAAAAATGTTATCGACACTGTAAATCCTAGCGATAAGTAATGCATCTCGAAACTCTTGTTTCGATTGCATACTAGGAATAGTACAAAAAAGAAAAGGTAGTGGGTGAAAACGACTAATGCATCTTTTTTACTCACAAGGTGACTTTGAGTCACCACGTGAGTATCCACCGTTTTGACCCATTAACAAAAGAAAATAAGAAAAACGGAACAGATAGTTGTCCAGTGACTAGATACGGAAAAACTCTTAACTGTCAACCAACAACTGTCAACCGTATTAAAAATACGATTATGAAAAGGCTACTAATTTTGTTGCCCTTATTATTGTTGCTTTGCCCCCGTGCAGAAGCTTCTCACATTGTGGGAGGGGACATTTCCTATCAACATGTTGAAGGTGATACTTACGAAGTACTGGTACGCGTTTATCGAGACTGTTTTTATGGTCTAGAAGCTGCGCAATTTGATGACCCTGCTTCTGTTGGTATTTTTAATGAGAACAATACGCTAATTGAAAATCTACTCATCCCTTTTACTATGGATGACACATTGTCTGCTGTGTTTGCAAATCCTTGTCTATTTGTACCCGACGATGTTTGTGTACATACGACAGAGTATCGAGGATTAGTGACATTAGCTCCACTTGCAGCTAATGAGAGTTATACTTTTGTTTATCAGCGCTGTTGTAGAAATCAAACCATTACTAATCTTAATGAGCCAGACGAAACAGGAGCAAGTTATACTATTACAATGTCTGCAGATGCTATGGATATTAATAATAGTACCCCAGATTTTGGTCAACCTGCACCGATTTTCATTTGTTTGGGTGAACCAATTGATTATGACCACAGTGCGACGGAAAGCGATGGAGATGAATTGGTTTATAGCTTTTGTGTTCCAAAAACAGGGGCATCAATTGAAAATCCACGTCCACAACCACCTCTCCCTCCTCCTTATGACGACGTAAATTTTGCCGACGGAATTGGTTTAACCAATCTTCTTGGCGGAGGTCCAAATCCAATGACAATCGACCCTCAAACGGGCTTTATTACAGGTATTCCGAGTTTTCAAGGTCAATATGTAGTTGGAGTTTGTGTACAAGAATTTAGAGATGGAGAACTTATTGGAACAGTTAGACGTGATTTTCAATATAATGTTGGCTTGTGTCAACAAGTACAATCTGTTGTTGCAGCACCAGAGGCACAATGTGATGATTTGACTGTTGATTTTACAAATAATAGTACTGAAGCAGAAGAATTTATTTGGCAATTTGACTTTTTAAACGACCCAAGTATTTCTTCTACAGAAATAAATCCCTCACATACTTATCCAGATACAGGGACGTATACTATTCGCTTAATCTCTGAGCCAAACAAACCATGTGCGGATACTCTACTTTTTGATGTTTATTTACAAAACAACTCACTTGTATCTGAATTTAAATTAGACATTTATGACTGTCAAGAGAGAAGTGTAATACAAGCACAAGATTTATCTACTGACTTCATTTCTCCTGTCACGGGTTGGAATTGGGTATTAACATATGGTGATACAACAATAGTTTCTACAGACCAAAATCCCGAATTTGAAATCCCTCAAGGAATTACGGGGAATATTGAATTGACGGCAAGTTCACAAAATGGTTGTGAGACAACCTCTTCTCAATTATTTGTAACAGGTCAAAATAATCCTATTGATTTAATTGCTACTAATCATGAGTTATGTGCAGGAGAAAGTATTGCTTTAAATCCAGAAGTTAATGCGGATTTAGACTTTACTTATACATGGTCTCCTTCTGAGACTTTGGATGATGCTGGCAGTTCAAATCCTATAGCGACACCTCCGATTGGAAATACAATTTACAATGTAACGGCTTCGGCATTAGGTGGAGAATGTATCGTAAATACTGAAATTTCTATTGACGTTTTACCACAACCAGAACTGGCTTTTGACTTTATGGTTGATTGTGATGCATTGACTGTTCAATTCAATAACCAAAGTCAAAATGCAAATGCTATTCTTTGGGTATTTAATGATGAAGGGAATACTTCGACTGAAGTAAGTCCTACTTATACTTTTTCCGATTTTGGAGAATATGAAGTCCAATTAATGATAGCAGACGGGGAACTTTGTAAAGACACTATTTCTCAGACTATTACAATTGAACCACGAATATTAGATGCTAAATTTACTTTTGAATACTCTGATTGTTCGGAAGATGAGATTACTATTCAATTTCAAAATACATCTGAAAACTCATTAGCTAATACAGCAACTTACGCATGGACTTTTAGTAATGGGACAAATTCTGATGAACCAAATCCTATCGTTGTCTTGGACCAAGAACAAAGTTTGACAGCGAGTTTGACAATTACAACAGATGAAGATTGTTCGTCAACCGCCTCTCAAACATTAAATGTAGATTTTACAGAATTAGATCTTTCATTAACGCCTATTCAAATTTGTTTAGGGACAGAACAAGCTTTAAATCCTAATGGAATCACAAGCTACCAATATCTTTGGTCACCTGCAGACGGCTTGAATGATGCAACAGCAGTTAATCCTATTGCTAATCCTTCAGAGACGACAACTTATACTGTAGCAGTACAAAATATTAGTGCAGATACTTGTACGATTGAACGCAATGTAAGTGTATTTGTACCACAAGCGATTGAACTAACAGCAAGTGAAGATATCTTAACTTGTGAAGATGAAGCGCAAATTTCTGCTAATTCAGTAGTTGCCTCTGATTTTGTTTGGACAAATGAAAATGACCTTTCTGAGACAGGTTCTACTCTTGATATTAACGTTTCGGGAACAACAGTTTACACAGTTGTTGCTACGGACGAGTTTGGCTGTACAGAAACAGAAAATGTCACAGTAGAAGGTGGTGCGGTCGCAATTACAGCATCAGGAGATGCAATTATATGTGACGATGAGGCATTAAATGTCTTCGCTACTAATCTTGATCCAAATGATGATTTAACTTATAATTGGACACCAGCAACAGATATTCAATCTGGAGAAAATACTGCTAATCCTACAGTGACGAATACTCCTGGTATTTACACTTTTACAGTAGATGTGAATAGTCAATATGGTTGTGAAGCAACTGAGACCGTGGAAGCGGTTATCTATGATACAGATGCTGAATTTGATTTCACCTTTGATTTTGAATGTAACGGTGCGACTGTGGATTTCACAAACTCAAGTACTAATGCTTTTGGCTATGCTTGGGACTTTGGTATAGAAGGTACTGATACTGATATTTCAACAGAAGAAAACCCTTCGTTTACATTCCCAGGTCCAGGTATGTATAATGTTACACTCGGAACAATCTACGATGTAGATTGTGTGACACCTACTACTATCCAAGTTGAAGTTCCTGATGATTTGGTTATTGCCGACTTTGCATTTGCTTACGAAGCCTGTGAAACAGATGAAATCACGGTTAGCTTTACAGACCAAACGCAAAACTTCTTAGATAATACAATTTCATGGGAGTGGACATTTAGTAACGATACAAGTTCAGACCAACAAAATCCAACTGTTGTTCTTAATGAAGAACAAAGCTTAACAGCGACTTTATTAATCACGACAGCTGACGGTTGTACTGCTTTGTCGGAACAAACTTTTGAAGTTGACTTTATTGAAGAAAATACAAGCTCTGCGATTACGATTTGCTACGGTGACGAAACGGAATTAAATCCAGCGGGTAACGATACTTATACTTATAATTGGACACCTGCTACTGGTTTGTCTGACGCTACGAGCGCCAATCCAACTGCTAATCCATTAGAAACAACTGTTTACGATGTAACAATTACTAATTTTAGTGCGGATGAATGTTCTATTACTCGCCAAGTTACAGTTACGGTTACAGACCAAATCGCTTTATCTTCAACTGAAGATTTAGTGACTTGTGGTGAGACGGTAACTTTAACAGCGACGACTTCTGCTTCTGATTTAGAAATAGTATGGGTTGATGATAATGAAGATATTTATAATGGTCCGAGTATTGATGTTTTGCCCGAATCAGAATTGACTTATATAGTCACAGCAACAAATGATTTTGGCTGTTCTGAACAAGATACGACTTTCGTCTTCAATGGTAATATGGACTTATCGACACAAGGAGAACGTATTATTTGTCCAACTGAAAGTCTCGTCATTGAAGCATTTAATAATGACTTTAGTGATGTTGTAGACTGGCAATGGGAAGCAGGTACAAATGGAACAATTATTTCGGGAGGTAATACGTCTACACCAACAGTTTCTGTAGATTTAGAAGGTGTGCCTGTTCAATATTACATCACAGCAACCAATCAACATAACTGTACATCACAAGATAGTGTAACAGTGACGATGTCAGAATTTATGCCTGCATTTGAGGCACAAGTTCCAGTGTGTACAGATGTAGCTACGCCTTTAAATCCAAGTGCAAACGACCAGTACGTTTATGAATGGTCTCCAAGTACAGGATTGAGTGATCCAAATTCACCTAATCCAATGGTGACTTTAACAGAAAATCAAACTTATACCGTTACGATTACAGATTTCCAAGGTATTGATACTTGTTTTAGTATAGAAACGGTCGAGGTTATCGTCAATCCTTTGATTAATTTAGAAGCCTATGGAGATACACTTTTATGCGAAGAAGAGACCGTCAATATCTCTGCGAGTAGCGCAAGTCCAACAGACTTTGAATGGTCAACAGATGCAGACTTCACCGACATCTTTGATAATGGCGCCAGTGTTCCTGTTACACCTGTTGGGACAGAAATTTACTATGTGCGAGCAACAGATAGTTTAGGTTGTATAGAAACATCAGAAGTAACTATTAGTAGTTTTCCTTTAGATGTTGATTTGGCTAATTCTATGAGTTTGTGTTTCGGAGAAAGTACAGAGATTGAAATTACCAATATGGCAGAAGACCAAGATTTGACTTATCTGTGGTCTCCAGTTGAAAATATCATTAGTGGTGCAACAAGTAATATTCCAGAAGTAAATCCTGAAGTGACAACAACTTTCTACCTTGACCTTACCAATCAAATCGGATGTACAACAACGGATAGTATAGAAGTTGTGGTAGAAAATTTAGAATCTGAGTTATTTATTTCAGCTACACCTGATACAATTCTTTTTGGTAGTGGTGAAACTTCTCAATTGTTAACGACAGAAGATGACTCCTACAAATATGATTGGGAACCAGCAGGTAGTTTAGACGATAATGAAGTCTTCAATCCAATCGCCTCTCCAGAGGAAACAACAATTTACACCGTTGAAATCACAGGAGAATTAGGCTGTATCACTGAACGTAGTGTAGAGGTCGTTGTCGTAGATTTGGAATGTCGCGAACCTTTCGTCTTTATTCCAAATGCTTTCACTCCAAATGGAGATAATGAAAATGATGTTCTCTATGTACGTGGTTCAAATATCGAAGAAGTCTTTATGACTGTTTATAATCGTTGGGGTGAGAAAATGTTTGAAACCAATGATAAGAATATTGGTTGGGACGGAACATTCAAAAATAAACAGTTGCCACCAGATGTATACGGATACTACATGCAGATTAAATGCTTTAATGGCATGGAGTATTTTAAGAAAGGTAATATTACTTTGATACGATAGTTTATAACAAAGGCTTTCTCTTGTGAGAAAGCCTTTGTTGTTTGTT
>CAZQTE010000117.1:0-3144 GCA_964595615.1 uncultured Saprospiraceae bacterium | reverse complement strand
ATTTACGTCTCCGTCCTATGCCTATCCATTTTCAACAATACACCAATCATCAAAGAAAAGCCTAAAAGTGAAGAACCTCCCTTACTAATAAATGGTAAAGGAATACCAATCACGGGCATCAGCCCCATAGTCATCCCGATATTAACGATAAAGTGAACAAATAAAATCCCAACGACGCCATAAGCGTAACAACGTACAAAAGAAGAGCGTTGTCGCTCTGCAATAACGGTAATACGCCACAATAAAAGCAAGAAAAAAAGAATGATAGACAAACTACCAATAAAACCTTGTTCCTCTCCTATCGCGGAGAAAATAAAGTCTGTGCTTTGCTCGGGAACAAAGTTCAACTGAGTCATATTTCCTTTTAAAAATCCTTGACCTTCTAAACCGCCAGAGGCAATAGCTGATTTAGATTGAATAAGGTTATAAAGAGAACCTTGTGGATCACATTTTTCAGGATTAAGCCAGACATTGATACGGTCTTTTTGGTGACGAGCAAGGAAGTTAAAGCTAACTGCAGAAAGATAAACTAATCCAGAAGCAATTAATCCAGCAACCAATATGAAGCCCGCGGTACGACCTTTTCCTTGTCTCCATAGAAAAAAGCATAAAATCAAAAAGACTACAATATCAAAAATTAAGACATAAGGTAAATTCACCCAATCTTCCCCCAAAGCAAATACTGAAACGACTAATAATAAAAGGAAACCTCCAAGTCCGTAAATTCGATTTTCAAAAGCAGAACACAAGCCAAATAAGGCTAGTGCAATAAGCCCCCAAACAACTTTTAAAGGCACCTCCTCATACATTATCCCTAAAATAAAACAAGCCGCTACAGAAAAACCTATAATATAAAAGTTCGCAGGAAAACCTTCCCGAAAGAAGAGCAATACAAAAGAGAAAAATATCAAAGCTGAACCTGCATCAGGTTGTAAAAGTATCAATGCAGCAGGAACTAAAATCAAAGCAAAAGAAATAGCTTGTGCATTGATATATTTCAAATTAACATTACTACGTGAAAGATAAGCTGCAGCCGCCAAACAGGTCGCAAATTTAGCAAATTCCGAAGGCTGTATGGAAAAACCTCCAAATGCAAACCAAGAAGTCGCCCCTTTAATTTCCTTTCCTACAAGCAGCACTAATATCAGTAAAATCAAAGAAAATCCATAAATGGGATAAGCAAAAGTCTGCCAAAACTTCCTATCAATTATCTGTGTAAAAAAGAAAACAATCAAAGAAATCACTACCCAAATTGTCTGCTTTCCAGCTTGTGTGTTAAGCAAAAATTCAGAAATCCCATCTTCATAACCACCATTATATCCAACCGAAAAAAGCATACTCCAGCCTATCGCCAGTAAACATAGATACAGCGAAAAGGTCATGACATCAGCGGACTTGGCGGGTCTTTCTCTCATTAATTTGCTCGATTGTGTTAGTTTTCTAAAATACGTTTCAACACCCTACTAATTCGCAACCTCGAAAGGCTGAATTTTTTTATCTTTTACAGGATAAGCAGAAGAGTAATCACGCTTCAAACGATACATCATTTGTGTCGCTTCTAGCTTAGTAATAAAAGCTCCAGCACGTAGTCGATAATATGGCGCGACATGCGTCCAATCCACGGCGACATCTGGATATAAATTTTGGAAACGTTGTTTCTCTCTTTCTACTTTTTGACGGTCAGTCGTCGCAACTAACTGAATACGCCAGCCATCTACAAATTGCTGAGCTCTATTAATTTCTGCATACCGCTGCATCATCGCCTCTATATTCGGTTGTGCATCGACTGTAATTGTGCCCTGTGCTTGTAATGCAAAAGCAAAACAGATTAAAAGCGAACTTAGATATATTCTCATTTTTTCAATTGATTTTTACTGAGTAAAAAGGAATCCGAGCAAAGATAGACCGCTTCTTTTGAAATAAAAGCCGAATCCTTTCCTTTTTCGGCCGCTTTTCAAGATTTTCGCAAAAATATTACTTCTGGTTCGTTGTTTTAAATGATATTCTCTAACAACCTCCAATCACCAATTCACATAATATGAAGTTTCTAATCACTCTTTCTTTTTGTTTTACAGCATTCTTACTAACTACCTGTACTCCAAAACTTGCAAATAAAACATCCAATTTAGAGAAACCCATCTTTGGTAAAAATGTACTCATTCATCAAGGTGCCACAGGTTTTGGTCCTTGTGAGCCAAGTATCTACATCAACCCAAAAGACAATAATAAAATTGTAGCTGGAGCTGTTTTGAACCATGTTTATTTTTCAGAAGACGGCGGCGAGACATGGACAAAAGACAGACTAAAATCAAGTTATGGCGTATATGGCGACCCCGTGATTAGTGCCGACAATAAAGGAAATTTCTATTATCTACACCTTTCTGACCCTGACAAAAGAGGTTGGGCAAGTCCAAAACTATTAGACCGTATCGTTATTCAAAAATCGGAAGACGGAAAAACTTGGGAAGACGGTTCTTTCATGGGGATGCATCATCCAAAAGACCAAGATAAACATTGGATTGGTATCGACCCAAAAACAAATGCAATGTATGTCACTTGGACAGAATTTGATAAATATAATAGTAAAAATGCCAAAGATAAGTCACGCATTCTTTTCTCCAAATCAACGGATGAAGGTAAAACATGGAGTGAAGCTTTCGCGATAAATCAATTTGAGGGTGACTGTTTAGATGGCGACCAGACGACCGAAGGCGCAGTCCCCGTAGCAGGTCTCAATGGCGAGGTATATGTTGCGTGGTCTTACGACAACAAAATTTATTTTGATTACTCAGAAGACGGCGGTAAAACATGGCAAGACGAAGACATCCTCGCAGTACAACAACCAAGCGGCTGGACTTTCGATATTCCAGACATTGGACGTGCGAATGGCTTGCCGATTCTCTCGATTGACCACAGTCAAAGCAAGCATCGTGGCACACTCTACCTCAATTGGACAGACCAACGCAATGGCGAAAACGACACCGACGTTTGGCTTTCAAAATCTACGAATAAAGGTCTAACTTGGTCAAAACCTAAACGCGTCAACGATGACCCTGCGGGCAAACAACAGTTTTTCACATGGATGTCGGTGGACGAAGCGACGGGTTATATCTACACGGTCTTCTATGACCGCCGCAATCATGA
>CAZQTE010000116.1:0-13599 GCA_964595615.1 uncultured Saprospiraceae bacterium | reverse complement strand
AAGAACAAGTAAAAATAGAAAGTCAAGCTTGCAATTTTTTATGAGAAAACCCTTCTATAAAGTCTATTAAACTTCGTACAGTCTTAATCTAAATTTCACTTAAGCCCAATAAAAAATCAGTTCTCCCTGCACACGGCAAAAAGAACTGATTTCTTAACCCACAACTCAAAAATCCCTTCTAATCTTTTAAGTTATATTGTTTACTTGCATTCGTCCCTAATCGGTAAGCCAAACTAAGTCCACCAGTAAAAAGTAAATCATCACCTTCGGGATTACCAGACTTAGAAATACCGTCTAAATAATCGCCTGCAAAAAAGTAAGCATCAAATTGGGCGGATAAAATGATTTTTTCAGATAGATAGTAGCGTGCACCAAGTCCGACAGGCAACATAAATTGACCTTTTGGAGGATTATCATCTTCTGGTAAAAGAAGAATTCTACCTTCTGCACTTGGAGAAGAATTAACGATAGCGTAACTAAAACCAAGACTTATATAAGGTGTCAAGCCTCCTTGAAAAATACCAGAAGAAGAGGCATCTTTTGCGAAAGGCGCAAATTCAACTCCTCCCTGAAATTCAATCAGGCTACTCTCAAAGCTAAATCTCCGGTCTCGTACTTCTTCTAAAAAATTAGTGTCATCACCACTAAAAGAAGCGAAATTTATGGAACCTTTTAAACCAAATTTGGGAGTTGCGTAGTCTTTATAAAAGATACCTCCTAAAAATCCTGCTCCCTTTAGAGAGAAGGATTGTTGGACTAAATCCCCCTGATAAGTGGATAAACCAAGAGTGACACCAGCATATTTTGTTTGCTGCCCAAAGGAGCAAAATGCAAGTAATGAAAAAACTGAAAGTAATAAAATTGAACGCATAATTTATAATTTTGGTTCTCCGCCAAATCGTCTCGACTGCTAGTATGGGACGATTTGGCGAAGAACGATGATTTTGAGTAGTTTACGTCAAGAGTATGTTTGAATTTACCCTTGTTTCTTATCAAGACATTTTTCTAATTCTTCTGCTAAACCCTTAACTGCAGGTTCTTCAAAAATTGTTAAATGTCTTCCTTCGACCACATGAACTTCTAGACCTCCTTTTGCCAGAGAGTCCCACTGTTTTAAATGGAATCTTTTTCCCTCTTTTTCGGCAAATTGGGTACTACGTATTAAGGTGATTTTTCCATTGAAAGGAGTCCAAGTATAAGCCGCGTATAAAGAATTTAAAGAATTGATTGTATTTTGTAACTGTCTCTCTGCCGCGCTCATTGGCTTGACAGATGCTTTTTTCTTATAAATAAGCACCCGCCTTCTTAGCTTGCGATAAAGCAGAGACCAGTTCTGTTCTAATAATATTCGTAAAAAACGGCGAAGCGGTTTACTTTTCTCTAAAGGAATTAAATGAGCAGGAGCAGAGTCAACGATATACATCGAGACCGAACAGCCCATTGCGTCTAATTGTTTTGCCATTTCAAGACAGACCGCGTTACTAAAACAAGTCCCCAAAAGACGATAATGCCCATCCGCTTGGATGCCCCGAACTTCTGAAATATAATGCGTAGCCATTTCTTCTATTGTACCATGATAGGCTTTTTCGCCATCCAGACCTTGGGGCTGAATTGCGTAAATAGGTTGTTCTGCACTCATATATTTTGCCAAGCCTTCATAGAAAAATACGTGAGCTCCTCCGGCATGAATACAGAAAAGAGGTGTTTTTGAACCACTTGCTCGTAGCGGGACGATAGTATCCCATGCAGCGGTCGTTGCCTCTCCACTAACTTGTTGAGCAAGAGCTTCAATTGTTGAATTTTGCATCAAAGTCATAGGAGGCAAGACAGTCCCCAAATCATTTTCTATTTTTGAGAATAGCTGCATCGCTAAAAGCGACTTTCCACCTAAATCAAAGAAATTTTCAGTTACACCAATTGGACTATGTCCAAAGAGTTCTTCCCAAATAATTGTTAATTGTAATTCTGTTTCGTTGCGTGGAGCGGTATAAGTACTATTTTTTATCTCAAGAAGAGTTGAGCTAATATTGCTTATGTTTTCTATCCCGCTTGTAAATGAAGGCTTAGAAATTTGTCCAATAATATCCTCATAGGACGAATAGTTCTCTTTTTCAAATCCTTGTAAAAGCAGTAAGAATTGACTGTAAATCCATTCTATTTTTTCGTCTGAAAGTACGTTCTTGTCGTAGCGCAAATCAAATTGCAAAGCAGAAATCGGATTAACCCGAATAGTAAGGGGATAGATAGAAGTGAAGCCTCCTTTAAAATCTTGAACGCTGATATCTCCTACATTCATCCCGTCTTTTAGAAAATTTCCAAAGACAAAAAGGCTATCAAAAAGAGGCGTATGTTTTGGTAAATCAGCATACTCCGAGACCTGGTCTAAGGTCGTCTGGTCAAAAGTATTTAGAATGGATTGCTCTTGTTGAAATTCTTGTAACCAAGAGACAAGCGTTTCATTTTTATTAGCCTTTACACGTGTAGGCAGGACATTCATAAATAAACCTGACATCTGGTCAAGCATTGGGAAATCCGCATTTCTTCCCGATACCGTAGTCCCAAATGTTACCTCATCTTTGCCAAAATATTGTTGTAGCAAAACACCCCACAGACCTTTTAATAAGGTATTAAGCGTAATACGACTTTGACGTGCATAGACGTTTAATGCTTCAGTTGTACTTTTAGATATAGAGAAAGAATAATTCTCAAAATCTGATTTTTTACTGGTTTTTTGATTAGAATTGAAGAGGGTAGGGGTGTCGAAATTTGTAAAATAGTCAGCCCAGAAATTTGCTGTCTTAGCAGTATCATTTTTCTCTTGCCAATCTAAAAATGTAGAATAACTCGGAATAGGCGACAGTACCAAAGGACTGTTTTTTTGCTCCGCTTGATAAAAATGTAAGGCATCCTTTAATACCAAGCCGCCAGACCAACCGTCCACTAAAATATGATGACAAGTCCAAAAGAAAATAGATTGCTTCTCCGAAAGACGTATCAACGATAATCGTGAGATAGATGGTTGAGAAAGGTCTAATTTTTCTCCTTTATCTGCTGTCCGAAAAGCATTTAGCTTTTCTAATTGAATACTTGGATTTAAATCAGTCCAATCAATAATCTGCCACTTTAATTCTGTTTCCTCTTGAATATTTTGGACGGGTTGCGCTAAGTCTTTCCATTTAATCTGTGTACGTAAAACAGCGTGCCGTTCTGCTGTCCTTTTCCAAGCTGCCGTCCAGTTTTGTATATCAATATCACCTCCTAAAACAAATTCTAACTGCAAAAATCCTTGGTCTTTTTCTTCTTGTAGATGATGCATTAAAAATGCGCGCTGCATGAAAGACAAAGGATGTTGAGCAATCTCTAACGTTTTTAAATCGTTGATTGTTAGGCTATTAGATTTGTTTTTTGTCGTATTTTGTATAGAATTCGCTAATTCTGCAATCGTCTGATTTTCAAATAATTGATTGGCTGCAAGAGTAAATCCTGCCTTCCGAGCCTTTGCAATAATCTGAATACTGAGAATAGAGTCTCCTCCAATATCAAAGAAATTATCTGCTCTACCAATTGGTTTTACTTTAAGAACATCCTCCCAAATAGCAGCTAATTTTTCTTCCACTTTCGTTTGTGGTGCAACAAAATCTTCTTGTTTTGCTATGGTATTTTCGCTCGGTAAGGGTAGATTGATTTTATCAATTTTTCCATTCGGTAGACGCGGAAACTCCTCCAGTGAAACAAACAGCGAAGGAATCATATAGTCAGGCAAAAGTGTTTTTAGATTTGCCTTTAAATCATTAATCGATAAATCATTTTCCCTAGTCAAGTAAGCTATGAGGCGTTTTTGAGAGCCGTCAATATGCACAGAAATAACGGCTTCTTTGACTCCTTTCTGTTGTTGTAAAATAGATTTTATTTCATCGGGTTCGATGCGATAACCACGAATTTTTACCTGTCTATCCACTCGTCCTAAAAACTCAATTACGCCATCTACTCGATAGCTCGCCAAATCTCCAGTGCGGTACAAACGCGTTATTTCTCCTTCTAAAAGCTCTACATTGACAAATTTTTCCTTCGTCAAGTCGGGACGATTTAGATAGCCTTTAGACAAGCCTTTGCCACCAATATATAGTTCTCCTGCGACACCAATAGGAACAGGCTGTTTTTCATTATCTAAAATATAATTTTGGACATTTGGAATCGGTTTTCCAATCGGAATCATCCCTGAACTGTCAGACGACTTAATCTCATGCGCCGTACACCAAACTGTTCCTTCTGTTGGGCCATATTCATTGTACAATTTTGCCTGTGGTAAGGTTAAGAAATGCTGTGCAACCACAGCCGCAGTACAGGCTTCTCCTGCTACCATTATGGTATTTAAAGATTGTAATTTTTTTGGAGAGCTGTGCTTTAAAAGTAAATCGTATAAAGAAGGCAACATCAGACTATGCGTGACCTTTTTTTGTGCAATTAAATCAGACAAGCCATTAATATCTTGCTCAATGCGTTTGCGCGGTATAATTAAATTACCCCCTTGTGTTAATGTCCAAAATATTCCTGCAACACTACTATCAAAAGCAAAAGAAGAGAGTAATAAAAATGCCTTTGGTTGTTGGGTGTAGAAGTGAAAACGTGCAGAGGTGGAGTATAATAAATTTTCGTGTGTTATCGGAACGCCTTTGGGTTTTCCTGTACTTCCAGAGGTGTAAATGATATATGCAAATTGCTGGTTATCAATGGTTTGAAGGAGAATTTTTGTATTGTTACCTAAGTTTATTGCCTCATCAAAACTTAGAACTTCTACTTCATTTTGGCTTAAATTATCCTTAATGTCTTCTTGCGTCAATACGACTTTTACCGCCGCATCTTGCAGCATATAATCTATGCGCTCTTTGGGATATTCGGGGTCGAGTGGGAGATAAGCACCGCCTGCTTTTAGTACTGCAATAATTCCCACAATCAAATCCGTCGAACGCTTGACATGTAGACCGACAAACATCCCATTGTTGACTCCTTTTGCCTGCAAACCTTTAGCTATTACGATAGCTTTTTCATTCACTTCTTGATAACTAAGCTCGCCATTTTCGGTACTCACACAGGTGGCATCTGGTGTCAAGCGTGCGTGCTTTTCAAAAAGCTGTAGTACATTGGTTTTATCAGAAATTTCAAGATTTGTCTCATTCCAATTTTTTACTATTTCAATGTTTTCTTTCTTAGAAAGAAGATTGATTTTAGAGATTTCTTGGCGCGGATTTTCTACAATGGACTGTAATAAAACCTCTAAATGTCCATGCAAACGTTCAATTGTTTCATCTGCAAACAAGTCTGTTGCATACTCAAAAGTGGCAGATAGATTTTCTCCTTTATCCGTCACAAAGAGTGTCAAATCAAACTTAGAAACGGCTAAATCTACCACTGTTTCTTCGACCATTAAATCGGCTGAAAATGTTGGTGTTTTTTGTATAGAATTATACAAGAACATCACTTGAAAAAGAGGATTAGTGGTGCCGTTTCGTTTAGGGTTTATAGTTTTAACCAGGGTCTCAAAAGAGGTGTTTTTATGGTTAAATGCGTTTGTTGTTGTTGCTTTTACTTGAGCTAAAAATTCAGTAAAAGTTGGATTATTTGATAAGTCAGCGCGCAAAACGAGCGTTTCATTAAAAAATCCAATAAGTTTTTCTAAAGATAATTTATCCCGGTTGGTAAAGGGGGTTCCGATGACCAAATCATCCTGTCCTGTATAACGATGTAACAGTATTTGATAAGCAGCTAAAAGAAGGACAAAAGGTGTAGTATTTTGTTCTTTCGCTAAGTTTTTAAGGGCATCAGATAATTTAGAAGAGAAATTTTTGGTAGTAGAAAGACCTTGAAAAGTTGGTGTAATTGGTCGTGAGAAATCTGTTGGCATCGCCAAAACAGGCAATTCACCTCCTAAATGTTGCTTCCAGTAATCTAAATCCGCTGGTTTTTCAAGCTGAGATTTTTGCCAATAGGCATAGTCGGTATATTGGATTTTTAAAGGTGAAATTTTACTATTTTCACCCTTTGAGAGTTCTCGATAACTTGTCGCTAATTCTTTATTTAAAACTTGTAAAGACCACCTGTCGCCCACTATATGATGCATCGAAAGTAGTACATAAAAATCTTTTTCAGACAAAATAAGTACTGTCACACGCAGCAAAGAATCTTTTTCTAAATCAAAAGTTTGAGCAACTTTCCTCTTTGTAATATTCTCAATTTCTACTGTCTGCTTTTGGACTGTAAGGTGCTGTAAATCAATCACTTCAGTCGGGATATTCGCTTTTGCATGTACGACTTGGACAGTTCCATTTTCGGTTTCTGAAAAATTAGTTCGCAAAACAGCATGACGCTGCGCAACCATCTGAAAACTCGATAAAAGTGCCTTAATGTTTAAGTTACCTTTAAAGCGATATGCATGTGCATATTGGTAAAATGGATTGTCTGGGTACAACTGTTGCAAGAGCCAAAGCCGCTGCTGACCACGAGATAATGGCGCAGGAGTATCCTTTGGCATTTTAGGAATATCTAATACGACGGCTTTCTTTTTTTTGCGCGCCAACCAGAGGTCAAGTTTTGATTTTTGTGTATCAGGCATAATTGAGTCGGTCTAAAAGTTTGAAAAATTGCTTTTGGACCCACCTAACTCCTATAGTGCAATACCGTTGAATTAAGAAAAATCGTTTCTAAATTTTAAAATGCAAATTTCAAACTCAATTTCAAGCTTTTAGAGCCGTATTGAATTTGCATTTAAAAAATAACAAAAACCATTAAATCAACCTGTTTTAGAGGAGTTAGGGGGTCTCTCTAAGCCTAAAAACTATCCTCCTAATCCTAACCAAGCTCCAAGTGGTAAATCAATATCAAAACCACGCTCAATAGACCAGTAAAGAGAAATGAAAATTAAAATAATAGACCCGAAGAGTAGAATTTTCGGATAAATTTTGAAGGAACGTAAAAGGAATAAAATAGGAAAAATAGCACAGATAATCAGTACCTGACCAATCTCTACACCGATATTAAAACCTAATAAAGATAGAGTCAGAAAATCGCCACTAAGACCTTTTTCTCCCAATACACTCGCAAATCCAAAACCGTGAAAAAGACCAAAAAGGAAGGCAATAACCCATTCTTTTGCCTTGAAAACTGGTGTAATATTGTGCAAAGCAGCCAAAGCAATTGAAATCGCAATGATTGTTTCCACTATGCGCGAAGGTAAACTTATAATATCTAATGCCGCCAAAGCTAAAGTGATAGAGTGCGCGATAGTGAAGAAAGTAATGATTTTAAGGATATAAAAGAAGGCAGGTTTGAATTTAGAAACAGGCGACCATTCTTTTGAATAATTATCATCTGGAACATTTGCAATTGCCATACCTTCCTCATCTTTACGACGGCGTACTACTGCTGGCAAGATAAGAGCGACAATGAATAAAATATGGTCTAAACCAATCCAAATATGCCACATCCCAAGTTTGACCAAAGCCCAAAACCCTTTCCACAAACCATTGTCCGCTAATACCAAATCAGTTTTCGTATTATCACGTCCAAAAGCGTGTGAGATCATCGCCTGATTATTGACAACACCCGCTTTCCAGTTGTATTCAATCACCAGAATACCTCGGTGCATTTCACTTTCTTCGATAAAGACATTGTAATCAATGTCCAGTTTTTCGGGCATTACATCCACGCCCGTCAAGTCAAAATGGCAACGTAAAAAATCTACAGTTTCATTCAAACCTAAAATTTCTGGTTCAGTGAATTTGATGCCATATTGCTTGCCGTTCGCTGAAAAACGAACCTTTGATTTGATGTATTCTTGTAGTTTTGGAAGGTATTTTTCTAACTCTTCTTCTTTTAATTCTTCATCAATATCAAAACCTAAATAGCTGTTAATATCTGCACCCGTTACCTCCACGCGACCGCCGATAGCTTCGCCGTAAATACGCATATAAAGGTAACTGTGATTGGGTTCGTGAGCTTCCGCAGAATGCGGTAAAAATGCAGCAAAAATCGTGAGTAAAAAAGCCAGTAAAGTTAATTTATTCTTCATGTTCTCTGTTTATACGCTGGAGGCATTTCTTACCACCAGTTTTTAAATAATTCGTTTTGTTATTAGACTTGTTATTTTCAGAAAGTATATTTTATAAGAGTAACAAGTCTATTGGACTTCGTGCAATTCTAAAGACTTACGACAATTCCACCATTTCCTGAAAATCAATGCTCGAAGCCTCTAAGTCCGCGTATGAACCCCGCGCCTTAATTTTCCCGTTTTCCAATAGATAAATACAATCCGCATGGCGCACGGTACTCAGACGGTGAGCGATAATAATCGTGGTAATTTCATCTGGAAGCATTTTTAAAGTCTCAATGATGCTATTTTCCGTTACGGTGTCTAAGGCACTCGTTGCTTCATCCAGGACTAATACTGCGGGACTGCGATATAAAGCACGTGCTAACCCTAATCTTTGTCGTTGACCACCGCTTAATCTAACACCACGCTCCCCAATTTTTTCGTCAAATTTATTTGGTAGTTCTTTTGAGATGAACTCGTAAATATCAGCCATTTTAGTAACCATTTTTACACGTTCCATATCAATTTTTTCATCTGACTCACCTATTACGATATTACGTGCGATAGTATCATCAAAAAGAAAAACTTCTTGTGGGACATAGGCAATTTGCTTCTGCCACGCACTTTGATTGTCTTTATTAACTATTTGATTATCAACCTTTAATGCGCCGTTTGTTACATTTAGCAGTCCAACGATAAGGTCAATAAGTGTCGTTTTTCCTGCACCCGTTGAACCAATAAAAGCTACGATTTCTCCTTTTTTAATTTGCACATTAAATTTATCTAAAATCAGATTAGACATATTTTCATAATGAAAATCAACATTTTCTAAGTTTATACTTTTTTGAAATGGGAGAACCTTTGTTTGGGTATCTTGCTCCGCTTTTTGATGTAAGGCAACTACCAGATCGGGTTGAAGTTTATCTAAAACTGGCAGGTAGTGTTTTATTCTTGATGCAGCAGTAAAAGCTCGCTGTAATGCAGGCAAAAGACGATAACCTGCAACTGCATATAGACTCAAACGAGGAAGGGCAGATTGCAAATTTCCTCCATTAGAATACAAATAAAGTGTTACGGATAAAATGCCACCAAATGCGAAAATTTCTAAAAAGTATCTCGGCGCAGCCATTATCATACTAACCTGTGGTTGTACATGACAATAATCTTTAGATGCACCTTCATAGCGTTCATAAAAAAAGCCTTGTGTACCACTCACCTTAACCGTTTTGATACCAGATAGCAATTCGGAAAGTGTCTTATAGCGCAGCAAATTCTTTTTTATCCTCTTTTCTCCTAATTGAGAGAGTAAACGGCGCTGAGAGAAATAAATCAATAAATACGCACCTCCTAAGACAGTCGCCATGGTTAATGCGACCTTCATATCTACCCATAATAGCAATCCGAAAATTACCAACGCCACTACAGAGCGAGATAGCATTTCGAGAGCAGGAATAATGATACCCATCGTTAAACCTGTGACTTCGCCGACTAAATAAGTTTGTAATTCTGAGGAGTTTTTGTTGAGAAAGTAGCTGTATGGCTTTTGCAGATAGGTGCGAAGAAGTCGGGTACCCAGATTATGCGCAACTTGCCAAGAATATTTGAATTGTAACCAGACAGCAAATGCTGAAAATAAATTAGATATCGTCAATAAAATAATAACTCCAATACCCGCGGCCATCAATATAGAACGGTGAGAGCCAAAATTAAAATACTCATAAACCTGTGTCAGTAAGGAGCTTTTTTCGATGGCATCAGGCTCTGCCAATAGTTGCATAAAAGGTAGTATGGAAGCAATACCAACAACTTCTAAGAATCCCATAAGAAGGATAGCAAAGAGCAAACGAGCAAACTTTTTTTGTTCTCTCGGTTTGAGAATTGAGCGTAATTTCTGAATGGTAATAATAATAAATTTAAACTGTAAAATTTCTTTCTCTATGAACTTACGCAATAGATAAGCTGTTTAGGTCATTCTGAGCTTTTATTTTTTTTAGGAAATATTAAAGAGGAAGAAAATCAATTACTAAATCTATGATTATCAGTGTTTTGTGAGAATGTGTCTTTTTACATCTAATAAAAGCTAACTGACAAAAATCCAAAGAGTAACTTCTTCTCGTACATGATATAGCGAGTTTTAATACTATACTTGGTTTTTTGTATTGAAGAACCATTTTTTATAATATTCAAATTAAAATGAGAACCAATTTTTTCTACCCTTTAGTATTACTTTTGTTACCTTATTTTGCAATAGCACAGAGTATTTCTGGTAATGTTTGCGACGCGGATAAAAGCCCTATTATTGGAGCGTATATTCTGAAAATGTCTACAGAGCAACATACGCACACCAATGAGCTAGGTGACTTTTTGTTAAAAAATGTCTCTGTTGGTGACACCTTACAAATCATGTACTTAGGTTATGAGACCGCACAGATTGTCTTAGAAGATTTATCTCCAATTAAGCTTAATTTAGAAGAAGCTTACTTTGACCTCGGAGAAGTTGTCGTCGGGCAAAACGCAAAAAAAACAAACCTTGTCTCCAATATTGACCTTAAGCTAAATCCTGTCCAATCTTCCCAAGAAATTCTTGCAATAGTTCCAGGTTTATTCATCGGTCAGCACGCTGGGGGAGGAAAAGCGGAGCAAATTTTCTTACGTGGATTTGATATTGACCACGGTACAGATGTCGGTATTACGGTGGACGGAATGCCAGTTAATATGGTATCGCACGCACACGGTCAAGGCTACGCAGATTTGCACTTTGTGATTCCTGAGACAGTGCAAGAAATTGATTTTGGTAAAGGACCTTATTATGCAGATAAAGGAAACTTTACAACTGCGGGTTACGTCGAAATGAATACGAAAGACAAATTAGACAACTCGATGATTAAAACAGAAATCGGGAGTTTTAATACCTTGCGTGCTGTAGGACTTTTGGATATTGTGAGTTCTGAAAGACATAATGCTTATGTCGCGACTGAGTTTTTAGCAACTGACGGACCTGTCGAGTCTTCACAAAATTTTAAACGCGCCAATGTTCTCTTAAAGTATACTGGACAAGTGTCAGACCAAGATAAAATATCTTTTGTCGCTTCACATTTTTCGAGCAGTTGGGATGCCTCTGGACAAATTCCTCAACGTGCCGTTGACTCTGGTTTAATCTCGCGCTTTGGTGCAATTGACGATACGGAGGGCGGTAATACCAGCCGAACAAATTTTGCCTTAAATTTCAATCGTACTTTAGACAATCAAACATTTATCAAAAACAATGTTTACTACTCTTTATACGACTTCGAACTCTTCTCTAATTTCACTTTCTTCTTAGAAGACTCCATCAACGGTGACCAAATTCGTCAGTACGAAAAACGTCAAATTTTTGGAGCAGAAAGTCAAGTAAATCACTCCTTTTTCTTAGGTGATAATGTTTCTTCTTTAGTCCAAGCTGCGGTTGGTTTGCGCTATGACAATATTGATGACAACACACTTTCTAATACCCTAAATCGCCGTACGACGCTGAACAATATTAGTTTGGGTGATGTGGACGAAACTAATTTATACGCTTACGCAAAAGCAGAATTTGACATCGGAAGTCTCCTCATTCAACCTGCTTTACGCTTCGATTATTTCAATTTTAACTACGTCAACGAGCTCAATACTTTGTACAATACGGATGCCGCGACGCAGACGATTATTAGTCCAAAATTGAGTTTTATATATAATGTAAATCCAAAAGCACAGGTTTTTCTTAAATCTGGTGTTGGTTTTCACTCCAATGACACACGTGTAGTTGTAGCAGAAACGGATAAGCAAGTATTGCCTCCAGCTTATGGAGCAGATTTGGGTGGTAATTTCAAGCCAACGAAGCGTTTGTTTGTAAATGCTGCTTTGTGGTACTTATTCTTAGAGCAAGAATTTGTTTATGTAGGAGATGCTGGTATCGTAGAGCCGTCAGGACGCACGCGCAGAATGGGAGTAGATTTAGGTTTCCGTTGGCAAATTGCCAAAAATCTTTTCGCCAATGCAGATTTTAACTATGCAATACCGCGCAGTATTGACGACCCAGAGGGCGAAAATTTAATTCCTCTTGCCCCGACATTTACGTCTACAGGTGGTTTGAATTACAAGAAAAATGGCTTTAGTGCTGCAATTAGCTATCGCTGGTTGACAGACCGTCCAGCCAATGAAGACAATAGTATTGTCGCTGAAGGTTACATGATTACAGACTTAAATATTGGTTACGATTGGAAACGAGTAGGTGTCGGTATTGCTATCGAAAATTTATTCAACCAAGAGTGGAATGAGACACAATTTGCCACAGAATCTCGCTTAGATTTTGAGCCTGTAAGTGTTGAAGAAATTCACTTTACACCAGGCACACCTTTCTTTATCAAAGGAAATGTAAGCTACAAGTTTTAAAAAAGGCATCAGGAGTCAGGCGTCAGGAGTCAGACAAAGCTGATTCCTGACTCCTGACTCCTGACTCCTAAAAAGTCTTTTATGGATTTTTCGTGGTCACAAGCATACATAGATTACAAAAAAGAAGTCATTGAGTTCGCCCGCGAAAGTCTGCAATATGGTGTGATAGAAGCAGATGCGAAAAGTCTTTTCCCACGCGAGAGCTGGGAAAAATGTGCTTCATTTGGTATTCAAGGACTTTCTATTCCTAAAAAATATGGAGGTAAGTTTGAAGAAATAGACTTGATGCGCGCCGTGTTAGCGATGGAAGGATTGGGATATGCCTGTAAGGACAATGGATTGGCATTTGGCTTAAATGCGCAAATGTGGACGATGCAAATGCCTTTGTATCATTTTGGAAATGAGGCACAACGCGAGAAGTATCTACCCGATTTGACCTCTGGAAAAATAATTGGCGCACACGCTTTAACCGAGCCAGAAGCAGGTTCTGATGTTTTTTCCTTAAAAATGACCGCTGAAAAAGTAGAAGGTGGATATATTTTGAACGGTAAAAAACGATACATCACGCTTGCTCCGATTGCCGATGTTGCTTTAATATTTGCCAATATAAATCCCAAATTAGGAAAGTGGGGGATGACTGCTTTTTTAGTAGAAAAAGGAACAAAAGGCTTTGTACAAAAACCGATGCAGGAGAAAATGGGCTTGCGAACTGTCCCGATAGGAGAGTTTGAACTAATAGACTGTTTCATCCCTGACGATAGCCGATTAGGTAAGCCTGGTGCGGGTTTTAGCATTATGAATCACTCTTTAGAGTATGACCGGTGTTGCATCTTAGCCAGTCAATTGGGAGCAATGGAGCGACAGTTAGAAGAGACAATTGCCTTTGTCAAAGAGCGCAAGCAATTTGGGCAATCTGTTGGGAAATTTCAGTCCGTCTCTAACCGCATCGCAGACATGAAACTACGATTAGAAACCTCAAGATTATTACTATATAAAGTCGCATGGCTCAAACAAAACGGCAAACCAGCGATGATGGAAGCCGCGATGCTAAAACTACATCTCGGAGAAAGTTTTGTACAGTCCAGCATGGATGCTATTCG
>CAZQTE010000115.1:0-13717 GCA_964595615.1 uncultured Saprospiraceae bacterium | reverse complement strand
ATCTCTTAATGATATTAGCTATTTTTGTTGGCTTTATCTTTTTTATTATTCCTGGCTTTATCTTGTCATTGGGTTTGAGTCAAGCCATGTATCTCTTAGCGGATGACGACGAACTTGGCCCCGTAGAAGCACTCAAGGAAAGTTGGGAAATGATGAAAGGACACAAGACCGATTACTTTGTTTTGGGGCTTTACTTTATTCTTTGGTCATTTCTTTGTGTTTTTACTTTGGGGATTGGCTTTTTCTTTTTGGCTCCCTATATGCAAGTGACCTATGCTAAGTTTTATAATACTATTCGTTATGGCGGACATTCTGAAAATGGAATGGAAGATGATATAATAGACCATCTTATTGATTAAAACTTTCTAAATTCATATGTTTTACGTTCTTTGACAAAGAACGTAGAACATTAATGTATCCCAAATTTTTGCATTGTTAAAAATTTGGGATTTTTATTTTAAAGCCGTTCAAATCTCATTCATAAAATCTATTGTAAATCATTATTTCACAACTCTTTAACCACCTGATTAATAACTATTTGCCCGAAAAACTTTCACAAAACACTTAATTACTTTATATTGCACCGACTACACACAAGAGGAAAGATATTTTCAAAGAACCTCACAGGATTTTGAATAATAAATTCAAAATTTATCATTCAAAATTCTCCAGCAGCATACTAAATCTATGGGAAAAAAATATATCGTAAAAACTGACCACGGCGAACGTCAACTGACTAAAAGTAAAAATTTAGTAGGACTCAAATCTGCCAAAACCACAGAGCTTTCTGATAAAAATTACGTTGATAAAAAGTTCCACCGCAACCTCGGAGGCTTCGAAGTTGTTCGCCTAAACAAGGATGATAAGGAAGATTTGGACGATGCTTTGGACAAGGTACGTGGAGAAGATGATATTGATTTAGGAACGCACGTTTACTACGCAGACGGAAGTGACCGACCTTTGATTCCTAATGGTGAAGTCTATATTGTATTCAAAGAAGGTTTGAATAGAGAAGAGAAGTTATTGGTTTTAGATGAGTTTAATTTGGACTTACTGGAAGACCGCGATGATGGTTCTGTAGTCGCAAAGGTGACTGATAAATCTCCCAATCCAATTAAAGTAGCAGATGCACTTAGCCAAATTTCTTTAGTGGAGTTTGCAGAACCGGACATGGATACCTATTTGGATGAATATGAATATTCAACTCCATTGGATAGTCTTTTTTCGCACCAATGGCATCTCGAAAATAAAGGATTAATTTCAGATGCCAATTACCGAATTAAGCGTGGCGCGGATGCAAAGATTACTGCGGCTTGGAAAGCTCTGAATTCTTTGGGTTCAAATAAAATAACCATTGCCATTGTCGATAATGGTTTTGACCTTTCCCACCCAGATTTAAAACGAAAAATTTACAAGCCTTTTGATTTTTGGAATCAAAGTTCTGATATTTTACAAGGCGACCCGAATTTTACACACGGTACACCTTGTGCGAGTATTGCATTGGCCTCTGTCAATGGTAGTGGTATCGTTGGTGTTGCACCAAATGCGCGTTTCATGCCATTGAGTGGTACTTCCTTTAGTGACCGTGGAACGGAAGATATTTTCAATTATGCAATAAACCAAGGTGCGGATATTGTGAGTTGTAGTTGGGGAACAACCGATTCACAATTGCGCCCTGGACGTCGAAAAACTAATGTCATCGCCAAAGCTGCAAAGCAAGGTCGTAATGGTAAAGGCTGTATCATTTTGTATGCTGTTGGAAACGATGATTTGGACTATGTGAGTTATTATGCAGAGCATCCAGATGTGATTGCGGTAGCAGCAAGTACGAGTAAAGACCGTCATGCGACCTACTCAAATCGAGGACGTTTTGTGGATGTTTGTGCACCTTCGAATGGAGATTGGCCTTTGATTGCGGCGCGTGCTTGGTGGGATGAAGGAACAACTCTACGTGGTGGCGGAGATTTAAAATATTGGGCAGATGGACGCTCTCGTGGTAACCGTTACAAGCACTTTGGTGGCACATCTGGAGCGACGCCTTTAGTTGCAGGTATCTGTGCTTTGATGTTGACTGCAAATCCAGATTTGACGGCAAAAGAAGTCAAAGAAATTTTAATCAAGACTGCTGACAAAATCGGCGAGCCTTACGAATACCAAAACGGACACTCTGTTAAGTATGGACACGGGCGTGTCAATGCAGAAAGAGCAATCGCAGAAGTATTCCGTCGTAAAAACGGAGGTACGGACCAAGAAAATCAGGATACACGTGGAGGAAACACAGGCGGCAGTAGCGGTCCTGTCGTCATCCAGCCAGCCAAACCAAGTAATCCAGATATAAACACCAATCCAAAACCACCTGTTACCATACCTTCTGTATCAGGGAATGGACAAGGAGTTTTCCGTTTTAGTGTAAAGCGGGAACCTTTAACAGGTTATTCCGTGCAGGTTGGTGTATTTGCTCAGTACGGGAATGTTCTAATCCATGCAGAGAAATACGAAGCGCAATTTGGCGAACCTATCTTGGTGAGCATTAATCAATTGCGAGGACAAACTGTCTATAAGGTTCTTGTTGGTTCGGAAAATCGACGTAGCGATGCGAATGCTATTTTGGCGCGTTTGCGGAAGGCAGGAATTGCAGGGTTTGTGCGGAGTATTGAGAGTTTGAAATAGGTAAAGTTTTAAAGTTGTAAACTTCGAGCTTTATAAATAAAATAGAGGGTTTGTGTATAATATAAATGCACAAACCCTCTATCTTTTGACATAAATCTTTTTTTGATGAATGCGATTTTCCTCCTTTATTTCTAATAAATACAATCCTTCTGCTAAATTTTCTACCAAAATAGTTTCTCCATTTTCTATCTCTTTTTGCATCATGAATTGTCCTTGCAAGTTATAAACAGAAATTTCCACTTTATTCACATCTTGTGGAAAACCTATGTGGATAACTTTATTAGCGGGATTTGGGTAAACTTCAAAAGTGCTTTCTGAACTTTCCTCGATTGAGCTAATAATCGGTAATTCATCCAATTCTCCCCACATAAAATCTCCCGATTTGTAACCTAATATTTCTAAAAAAAGATTACCATCTTCTCCTCTATCTAAGAAATTATTTGTGATACCGAGACTTGTGTTGATGATAAATTTTCCTGCGGGCTGATTAGAAGGAGAAGAGCTACAATCAATTAAAGAAAAGTCTTGCAACTCAATAAAATCTGCCGTTCGACTAATACCTAAATCATTTATTTTAGCAGGACGACTTAAGTATCGTAAATCCTGATAAATGCCGACAGGATGTTGCGCGGGCGAATTGAGTAAAGAGTCCATGACGACACTAGAAATAGAAAAAACAGCAGGAATTCCTACTTCTGTGAAGTTGTTAACAAGAACGCCATTTTCCGAAATTTCTGTATAAATCGTACGATTTACACTGAGTTGTAAAAGATTATTGACAACATTAATTGCAGTAATCGTATCAATAAACCAATCTTCTTTTAGATTAAAATCCGCTTCTGGACTACTTCTATCATATTCATGCCATTTTAAAATATCTCCAATTTCATAGTGAAAAAATTCATCAAAGGTAGAAGTATAGCCATAAGAAGCTTCTTCTTTTTTCATGCCTTGCAGAATGCGTGACGAACTCATTTCGGAAGAAAAATATAAATCAGATAAGGAGAAAAATTGCGTAAATCCACTTTGTTTGCTCAGTAAAAACTCCTGTCCATTCAAAGGATGTGGCGTCTCATTTCCATTTTGAATAAATTGAATTTCAAAACTCTTTAAACTGTCCACAAAACCAAAAATGTCAACTTCTACCAAGTCACTACAAGTCAGACGAAAAGTATCATTTGTAGCTGTAGGAATATTCCAACTTTCACCAACTGTAGCTAAATGCTCAAATTTTAAAGTATCATCATTAATTTTTAAAAAATAAAAATCACCATTTGAGTAAAGAGAATCAACTTTCAAATCAAAGTTCAAAGCTTCATGCTCCCAAAACTCAGGAATAATTTCATCCGTACATTCTCCAAATGCGGCATACAGATATTTTGCACCAAAAAGGTGTAGGGTTTCATTGCCATTGACAATGATGCTATCATTATAATATTGTGAAATACTATCGCCTCGAGAGAACCAAGTAGATTGATGAAGGGGAAATAAATCCCAATCTTGTTGGGCAGAAAGGGAGAAAGAGAGGAAGAAAAAGAATAGAAAAATAAGCTGTTTCATTAAACAAACATAAGGGTTTTTAAGTATCAAATCCAAATCATACAAAAATGCTTGATTCGGATTTGATACTTATTTCCTATGCTGTCAAACGATAAATATCGGTCGGAGAAGCACAAACTACAGCTCTATTTCCACGCATGGCAATAGGTGCTTTTATCAATTCAGGATTATAGCGGAGGACATTTATCCAACCTTCACGGTCAAAGTCTCGACCTCTGATATTTGCCTGATAATAAGGATGTGCTTTGTTGAGTAGTTCTTTAGGATGTACATCTAGTGCCGTTATTATTTGCTCCCAACTTGTGCCGTTGGAAGGTGTCTTAGCATGAGCATAAGTCTTGATGTGAGTAACCATACCTTGTGCATGAGCAACACATTTTCGGTCAGAACCAGACTCTGGGTTATAATAAACCATTATTTCTCGTTGATGTGTTTTCATGTAAATAATTTTTCAAGTTGGTAAAATTAGTTTAATTCAAAAATATATTTCGAATAGTATTCAAATAACGGTCTTTTTAATTGTAAAAGCAAATTTAGCAGGAATTATATTTATTCAAAATGCAAATATTATTTTATAATTTGTCTTTTATTCTGGAATAATCTTTTGTACATTTACCACTCATAGAAATAAAAATATCACATCTCTACTGAAGATAAATCACTATGTCGAAAGTCCTCAAACATACTCTTTTAAGCGAATTAGACATTCATCTTTTTCGAGAAGGAAAACATTATCGTATCTATGAAAAATTAGGTTCGCATCCTTTGACATTGAATGAAGTCTGGGGAACGCAATTTGCCGTGTGGGCACCTAATGCACGACAAGTTTCTGTAGTGGGTAATTTTAACGAATGGGCACGTACTACGCACGAATTATTCCCGCGTACCGACGGTTCAGGTATCTGGGAAGGTTTTATTCCTAATCTTGGTAAAGGTTCTCTTTACAAATACCATATCTATTCTCAAGACGGCAGACGTTTAGAAAAAGGAGACCCTTATGCTTTGTCATGGGAAATTCCTCCCAATACGGCATCTGTCATTTGGGATTTTGATTATGAATGGCAGGACGAAAAATGGCTGACTAAACGTAGAAAAAATGCTGGGAAGTCAATACCTTATTCGGTTTACGAAGTGCATTTAGGTTCATGGAAAAAGAAAGAAAATGGAGAAAGTCTTTCTTATAGAGAAATGGCGGTGGAATTGGTTGATTATGTAAAGAAAATGGGCTTTACACACGTAGAATTACTACCAGTCATGGAACATCCTTATTATCCTTCTTGGGGATATCAGGTGACGGGGTATTTTGCGCCAAGTAGTCGTTTTGGGCTTCCAGAAGATTTTATGTATCTCATGGATGCTTTTCATGCGGCGGATATTGGGGTGATATTAGATTGGGTGCCTTCGCATTTTCCGACGGATGCACATGGTTTGGCAGACTTTGATGGGACGCATTTGTATGACCATGCTGACCCACGTAAGGGATTTCATCCAGACTGGAAATCCGCAATTTTCAACTACGGACGCCATGAAGTGAGAAGTTTTTTGATTAGTAATGCTTTATTTTGGTTAGATAAATTTCATGCGGATGCATTGCGTGTAGATGCTGTGGCTTCCATGCTATATTTAGATTATTCAAGAGATGACGGCAATTGGATACCAAATAAATACGGCGGCAATCAAAATTTAGAAGCGATTGATTTTATAAAAGCATTTAATGAAGCTGTTTATAAAGAATTTCCAGATGCAGAAACGATTGCGGAAGAAAGTACCTCATTTTCGGGTGTGTCGCGACCGACTTTTGACGGCGGCTTAGGCTTCGGTCAAAAATGGATGATGGGTTGGATGCATGACACCTTGAAATATTTTCAAGAACAACCTATTCATAGAAAATATCACCACCAAAAAATTACGTTTAGCTTAGTTTATGCTTTCTCAGAGAGATTCATGCTGCCACTTTCGCACGATGAAGTGGTACATGGAAAAGGTCCACTGATTGATAAAATGCCTGGGGATGAATGGCAAAAATTCGCTAATCTGCGCCTCATGTACGCGTATATGTATACGCATCCAGGTACGCAATTACTCTTCATGGGTGGAGAATTTGGACAGACGAGCGAATGGAGTATTGAGAAAGGATTGCACTGGGCATTGACGGAGTTCAAGTATCATAAAGGCTTACAAGATTTGGTTGCTGATTTGAATCATTTCTACAAAGATTCAACAGCATTATACCAACAACAATTTAAGCAAGAAGGCTTTGAATGGATTGATTTATCGGACGGTAATAATTCTGTTTTGGTTTATATTCGTCGTGGTAATAAGAAAGATGATTTCTATATTGTTGCTTGTAATTTCACGCCGATCACGAGAGATATTTATCGTATAGGTGTGCCTGTAGCTGGAACTTATAAAGAGATTTTCAATACCGATGCACGTAAATATGGCGGTAGTGGTTTTGGAAATACTGCTGAACTGACAAGTATCGAAGAAAAACAGCATGGTCGTCCAAATGCTTTGGATATTGCATTGCCCCCCTTAGGAGTAATTGTACTTAAATTGGAGAAAAGAAAGAAAAATACAAAGAATGTGAGTGCACGAAAGCAAGTAAAAAAGACGGCAACAGCTAATGCGAAGAAGAAAAAAAGAAACGCGAAGGCTTAAAATTCAATATTCAAAACATGCTTGTTTCCAATTTAAGATTCCGCAATTTTCCCGAAGATGATAAGGATAAATTTCCTTGGACTTTGCCTTTGATTCAGAATTTTGATGAATTAGAATTTGAAAAAAATATCAGCTTCTTCGTTGGCGAAAATGGAAGTGGTAAATCAACTTTATTAGAAGCCATTGCAGCTTATACGGAAGTCCCATTAGCAGGAAGTCTTCGATTGGAAGATGATGAATCTTTAGCTGCTGCAAATGACTTAGCGAATTATATGTATATCCGATTCAAGGAAAAAACGCATCATGGTTTCTTTGTGAGAGCGGAGGATTTTATAGGCTTTGCAAGGAATATAAAAAAGGAAATCAAAGCACTCGACGCGGAAATAGCAGAAGTAAAAGAGAATTTCACGGGCGGTGATATAAATATGACGCTCAAAACAATCGAGGGCGAAAAGAATAACTATATCAAACGTTATTCAAAGGATTTAGAAGCGATGTCACATGGGGAGGGATTTTTAAAGTTTTTCACTTCTCGAATTACTGCAAAAGGACTTTATTTAATAGATGAGCCAGAAGCAGCTTTATCGCCTACTCGCCAGTTGAGTCTTTTGTCCTTGATTAAGGAAAAAGTAAAAAAAACAGGTGCTCATTTTATCATTGCGACGCACTCTCCGATTATTATGTCTGTTCCAGACTCAGAAGTTTTTCATTTTCAAGACGGAAAAATTACTAAAGTAGATTATCGAGAGACGGAACATTATCAATTGACGAAAATGATATTGGATAATCCAGATAAGGTGATGGAAGAGTTGTAACTTCTTTAAAAAACTAATACTAAAAATCAAAATTAACGCAATAACCAATAACCAAATTACCATTCCTCCGCTTTCAAAATCTCCCAAATCAAAAAAGACTCGTAACCTTTTTGCATCATGTATCGTGCTAACTTCCCTCTTTTTTCAAATTGATTTTTCGCTCGAACTGTCCGTGCTTTTTTAGTCAAAAGAGTTCGCATCGTTTCTTCATAATCTTCTTCTGAAATTTCTTCCATAGCTTTTTTCAGACAGTAAGGAGAGACTCGTTTAGATTTTAATTCTTGTCTAATTTTGATACGTCCCCATTTCTTTAAACGAAACTTTCCACCAGCGTAGGTACTCGCAAATCTCTGTTCATTTAAGAAGTTTTCTTCTATCAAATCACAAATCACATTCTCCAAATCTAATCCATAACAACCAATCTCGATAAGCTTCATGCGCACTTCATGATGACTGCGTTCTTGATAAGCACAATACTTTTGTAAGCGTGCTAAGGCATCACTTTTGCTTATGTATTTATATTCTTTCTTTTCTCTCACTAATTAAATAGAAGGTTAAAGGATAATAAAACAACTTTATTGAGACGAAAGTCGTCGCTATAAATGACTTGAAAACTATTCGAAAGTCGGTCGTTTTCGCAAAAATAACGTTTTAGTAACTAACTTTGAGTTAAATCTGGCGTCTTTTAAAGAAAGAAGCATTTCATCATCACAAATAAGATTACACAATGAAAAAAATATTTCTCATGCTCACATTGACCGTTTCATTAACGGCATGTGACCCACAAACTTTACAAACTGTTCTAGACTCAGTTGGTACAGCTACAGGCGTTCCACTCACACAAGAAGAGGTTGGTAACGGTCTAAAACAAGCACTCGAAATTGGTATTACCAAAGGTGCACAGTCGTTATCTAAACAAGATGGCTACTTCAAAAGTCCTTACAAAATTTTGTTGCCAGCAGAAGTGCGTAAAGTAACGGAAAAGTTGAAAGGCGTACCTGGATTTTCTAATTTAGAGCAAAATCTCTTAGAAAAAATCAATAGAGGTGCTGAAGATGCAGCTAAAAAAGCTGCTCCAATCTTTAAGACTGCAATTACGCAAATGACTTTTGCTGATGCTTTTGATATCCTAATGGGACAACAAAATGCGGCAACCACTTACTTAAATAACAAGACAAACTCTAAGTTGTACAATGAGTTTAACCCTGTGATTGGGGAGTCTTTAGATAAGTTTAAAGCACGTAAAGTTTGGTCTGATGCTGCCAATGCATACAACAAAATTCCTTTTGTTGAAAAAGTAAATGCAGACCTGGGAGATTATGTAACAAAGCAAGCTTTGGATGGTTTGTTTAGCATGGTTGCTAAGAAAGAGTTGGATATTCGTACCAATGTTTCTTCTCGTACGACTGATTTATTGAAGAAGGTTTTTGCGAAGCAAGACAAAGGCTAAGAATAAGTTTATATGAAAAAAATAGCGGTGCATCAAGACTTGATATACCGCTATTTTTTTTGCTCTAGTAGATTTATTCAAAAAAATAGAATGTTAGAGTTGCTAGAAAATTGTTTGATACGTTCACTAACTATTCAAACAAATCAAACTTACAAACGAAACAAACCATAACTAATTTTTTAAATCAATCCCCGAGACTTCAATTCCAAATACTTATTAATAGTATTCACAGATAAATCCTCAGGGGCGGTCAAAACTGCTTGAATTCCATATTGCTTCAACTTCTGCACCATTGCTGTTTTTTCTGCTAAAAATTGACGCGCGACCGTTTGCGTGTAGATTTCAGACAAATCTTTTGCTTCCGCTTCTGAAAATTCCTTGATTTCAGTATTTTCAAAAAAGACCACAACTAAAAGATGCAATGTATTCACACGACGCAACATTGGCAATACGCGGTCAAGTGCATACATACTTTCAAAGTTAGTATAAAGCAAAATGAGACTGCGCCCTTTGATGAGTTTGCGCGCTGTCTGATAAAGCAATTCATAATTTGCTTCAACGGGACGCTCACGTTCGCGGTAGAGCGATTGTAATATTTTATTGAGATGATTGGCCTTTCTGTCAGCTTTAATTGTTGTTCCGAGTTTATCTGAGAAAGTAATTAAACCTGCTTTATCAAATTTTTGCAGTGCAATATTCGAAATAACAAGACTAGTATTTATCGCATAGTCCATCAAACTCAAACCATTGAATGGCATTTTCATTGAACGACTTTTATCGATAATAGAATAGATTTGCTGGGCGCGTTCGTCTTCGTATTGATTTATCATTAACTGCCCACGACGTCCTGTTGCTTTCCAATTTATACTTCTAATATCATCGCCTCTTACATAATTTTTTATTTGTTCAAATTCATAACTATGACCGATGCGACGCATTTTTTTGATGCCTTGCTGATTGGTAACTCTATCAAATGCACGGAGTTCAAATTGCTTCATTTGAACAATAGATGGATAAACAGGAACGCTCATTTCATAATCTTCTCGCCAACGTCTCTGTACCAATCCCATTTTAGTTTCCATAAAAACATTCACAGCCCCAAAAGCGTATTCCCCACGTTCGGTAGGCGTGAGTTCGTAAGAAAAAATGCGTTGTTTATTAGCAGTTAGAAATAACTCTTCTGAAAAATCTCGCTTTTGAAATTGTATTGGTAACTCATCAATGACCTGTAAGGATAATGCACGAGGAGATTCGTTTGTGATTTCTAAAGTTACTTTATTTGGGTCGCCCAAGGAGAATACTTTTGGCAAGCGACGACGCACTTTTAGCCTTACATTTTTGCCAAATAATTGAATAATATCTACTATCGTCAAAGCGAGAGCTAAGACAAACAAGGTCATTGCCACAGGAAATAGAAATCCTAATGGAAATGCCAAAACGAAGGTCAAAATGACAAGTCCGAAAAGGATAAAAAAGCGATTGGATAGATAGAGATTTTTCAAGTTCTTGATTATGCGTTTTAGTTCTTGATATTTAAATTAAATTTAAAGTTTTCTCTATCTCGGCACCTCAATCTTCTTCACAATATCCGCCACAACTTCGCGTGCATCTACTCCTTCCATTTCTCGCTCTGGCGTCAAAATTATTCTATGATTCAAGACATGGTAAGCCACATATTGAATATCATCTGGTGTCACAAAATCACGACCATTCATCGCTGCAATAGCTTTAGAAGACTTCATGATTGCTAAACTCGCACGCGGCGATGCTCCAAGATATAAATCTGCATTATTTCGTGTGTTATGAATAATCTCAGCGATGTAATCTAGGAGTTCGTCCTTGATGTGAATTTTTTCGACCGTTTCGCGAACTTCTTTAATTTCAGCAGCATTAAAAACTGCTTTTACGCTAGAACTTATATCCATGCGGAAGTCCTTGCGAAAGCGATATAGAATAGATTTTTCCTCTTCTAAACTTGGGTACTCTAAATTAATGCGGAAAAGGAAACGGTCTAATTGTGCCTCTGGTAATTTATAAGTTCCTTCTTGCTCGATTGGATTTTGCGTAGCAATCACAAAAAATGGTTGTTCCAAACCATAAGTATTTCCGTCCACCGTCACTTGGTATTCCTCCATGACCTCAAAAAGGGCGGCTTGAGTTTTTGCAGGTGCACGATTTATCTCATCAATGAGAACAACATTTGAGAAAACTGGTCCCTTGTTAAATGTGAATTCGGAGGATTGCATATTGAAAACAGTCGTTCCAACCACATCAGAGGGCATTAAGTCGGGTGTAAATTGGATACGAGAAAAATCAACATCCAAAGTCTGCGCCATGAGCTTTGCAGTCAAAGTCTTTGCGATACCAGGCACGCCTTCAACTAGAACATGTCCGTTGGTAAAAAGTGCAGTGAGTAACAAATCCATGAACTCCTCTTGCCCGATAATCACCTTACGTAATTCTTCTTTAACCATACTGACAGCTAGTGTCACTTTGGTCAAATCAATACGCGGTCTATTCCATTCAGAGGAACTATCCTCTATGCTTGGAATGGAAACAATTCTTTTCAATTCAGGATTTTCGGAAGTCGGCAAATCGGAAGCTTGCTCCTGTGGAGAGAAGTCGTCTTGTGGATTTTCGTTTAATTCATCACCAGTCATTCTGTCGTTTTTATTGGAAAAATGAGTTTTGCGTGGGCTAAGATAGAAAAAAGCCCGATATGAATTTTTATTTTTTTAGCACAAAAGAAAAAACTGTGTGAATTGCTGGAAATTCAGGACGTTTGCAAAACGTTTCGTTATCTTTGGAGTACGAAATAATTTAAAACGTTTTTCACATCGATTTTGTCAAAAATTATTTGGCGGAGAACGAATTATTTAGAGCTTGTCTAAAAATTTATCGAATTGAAAATCAACAGTTTACGGTTCTGCCTAAAAGTTTTTCTGCGACTTTATCGAGATAAACGAGTAGTAAAAGTTGACGGCAGGTTCGTAAAATGTTGGTTTTCAGGAAGATAAAATTTAGACAAGCTCTTAAAACAAGTAACATGAAAACTGCTCTACATATATTCTGCTTCATCTTGTTCACAAGTCTTATTATTGCTTGCAATCCGCCTGCGCCACGTGCGGATGATGATGCGCAAAACGCTGAACAGAAAACGATAAGTAGTCAAAAAGGCGATTGTGATTTTAGTGGAGAAGTTCTGCCTGAAAATAGATTTTTGCTACGTGATTTAAAACGTTTAGTCGTTTTAGCTACTTCTGATAAAAATCCTTCTGGAGTATTAGAAGTCTTTAACACAGATGATTGTACGGTGATTAATCAAGTTGTATTACCTGAAAATTTAGCTCCTGATTTCCCTTATTATTTGGCAGAAATCATGTACAATAATCAAAGTAAAATAGTAGGAATTCGGGGATTTGATAAATTTTGTTTGTATGATGCTGAGGCAAATCAATTGTCAATGCCTTTTGCTCCAAAATACTTAAATGAACGCACAGCGGCAGGAGATGCAGAGACAGGACGCGTATTGCGATTAGAGGTTTGGGAAGATTATTTGATTGGTTTTGCACAGGGAAATGGAGCTTTTGTTTATGATTTAAAAAATCCTTTAGAGCCAAAGCCGATTTTACCAATTGCAGAATACAAACAAAAAGACGAGAGCTATTCTTCTTTATTTCTATTGCCATCTGAAAAGAAAAATGAAACTTATCAAGCGATTTTTCCTCGTTATGATGAAGAAACAGGTACTTTTGGAATCGTTTCTCTTTTTGAGAGACCACAACCTTTATTGCCAAGAGGTTTAGGGGCTACTGCTAATAATAAAATGGTGGCATTGCAAGAAAATAGCGAAGGGCAAAAGAAGTATATTGTTGATATGAGAGAGCAAAGACTGATAAAATAAGTTTATGAAATTTTTGTACGGAATTTTTATAATTCTTTTGTGCTTGAGTTGCACTGAAGAAGCGCCGGAGACACTCTTAGTTCAAGATAGAAACTTGATAGATAGTCTATACTTGAAAAGAGTTGGAGAGCTAAAACCAGAGATGGATAGCTTGTGTAAATTGAACTTTGATAAACGAGTAACAAGTTTAGTAGATTCTATTTTGATAGAAAGACAAGCAGAAATTGATGAACAGGTGCGTCGTTTGGAAGCAATTAAAAAGAATAATTAAGATGAATAAAGGGTATTATTTTCTCTTCTGCGGTTTTCTATTTTTCTTTTCGTGCCAAGCGGGAGAAAAAAAGGTTCTGACAAAACAAGAAGTCATCGCACAAAAAATAGAAGAAAAAGTAAAGCGTTGGGAAAATTCAATGCGAGAGAAATGCTCGGAAAATGTTTTAGAAGAAGCACAAGCTCTCGTAGATTCTATTTTGATTGCGCGAGCGCGTTTAGATGTAGATTCTATTCCTAAGCCTGAAAAGCCAATTAAGCCTCAAATGCCCGTAATCAAGGAACTAAAAGATACTTTACCAATTGCTCCAATTTTGGATAGCTTGCCAGAGTAAACTTCTTATAAAATCGTTTCTAGATAATGCTCCGCTATTCCAAACTCTTGTT
>CAZQTE010000114.1:1563-13775 GCA_964595615.1 uncultured Saprospiraceae bacterium | reverse complement strand
CTTTCGCAATAAGGGCTTTTTCAAATCAAGCTAATCGTTCAAAAACGATTAGTTGTAACGACGCTTAGTCTTGTTACGCTTAACTTTGAATTTGTTACCAGCAGTATTTTCGTTTCCTGTTGGACCACCTGTACGGGTCATTGCACAACGGAAGCCGATAGTACGGTCTGATTTATCTTCTTCTTTAAAACGACGAGCACCTGGCGCTAACCAGTAAGCACGATCAGCCCAAGAACCACCTTTGATAACGCGAGATTTATCACTAATCAAAGTAGTTTTTCCGTAGTCGTAGTATGACTCAGAAGCTTTATCACCATCTAAGTAGTTAAATGGTTGACCTACTTTGTAGTTTTCACGGTCAGCAACTTCATCATCTTCAACGTAACGGTAACGTAAGCGACCTAAGCTATCTTTCTCTACTGGTCTTCCATCTTCATCTAATTCCTTAGCTTCGAATTTATTACCACGATAAGGGTTTAAGTCTTGGTTATCAACATCACGTAAAGTAGTTGCAGTTAATGGACGGTAAAGGTCAGCAACCCACTCATTTACGTTACCAGCCATGTGATACAGACCGAAATCATTCGGTAAGTAAGTACGAACTGGAGAAGTAATGTGTGCGGCATCATTCAAGTTACCTGACATACCCATGTAATCACCACCACCTTTCTTAAAGTTAGCTAAAACACGACCTTGGTATTTATCACGTTTTTGGTAGCGAACAGTGTTGCCATCCCAAGGATACAAACGACGATCAGTAATATTCTCGTCTTTTTCAGTAGCCATGTTACCAATTAATGCTAATGCAGCATATTCCCACTCAGCCTCAGTTGGTAAACGGTAAGAAGGTAACATGATACCGTCTTCAAAACGTACTGCACGTTCTCCGCCAGTTTTGATATCCTTCAAGTTTTTACGTACATCTCCTTGGTATTGACCAGCCAAGTAAGCTTCTGTATTGAAGTTATCTTCGTCTTTTTGTTCTGTATTTGGATTCAAGATACCGCGCTCAATCAAAATCATTTCGTTCACACGGTCTGTACGCCATTGACAGTAGTCATTAGCTTGTAACCAAGATACACCGACAACTGGATAGTCATCATAAGCAGGGAAACGGAAGTAAGTCTCAACGAAAGGCTCATTGTAAGATAATTCTTCGCGCCATACTAATGTATCTGGAAGTGCATTGGTATAAACTTCTGGGTAAGATTCACCAAAAGTGTTATTTAACCAATATAAATATTCTTTGTAGTCGATGTTTGCAACCTCAGTTTCATCCATGTAGAATGAAGAAACAGTTACACGACGAGCGATATTATCCCAGTCGAAAGTAACATCTTGTTCTGTTACTCCCATACTGAAAGTACCACCTTCTATAAGTACGAGGTTAGGACCTGTAGCTTGACCTTCGTAGTCTTTCTTTTCAAAACCACCCCATTTTTGGTCGTTGTATTTCCAACCGGTAGTTGATGAACTTTCTTTTTTGCCGCAAGATGATGATAGTAGTAGTAAAAGTAGCAGCGAACAAAGAGAACTAATCTTTAAAAGATTTTTCATTGCCTGATTTGAATTTGCATTCGCAGATTTGTTTCGATACGTAATCGGTGTAGTCTTATTAACCAAGAAGTTGAGAATTCTTCTTGCAATCTGCTGAACTATGATTTAAAAAAGAGGAACAAATATATCATAAACTCGGAAACTCTTCTAAATATTAGAGAGATTCATCTTGTATTAGGTCAAATTTTAACCTAATTGTCTGATATTCCGAGATTTAAACTTCAATTTCCGCACAAATGTAGCCGGAAATTTATTCACCCGAGTGTATTTAACGCAATTTATTATGTAAAAATTTGACGGACAGTAAGCATTTTTCAAATTTTAACATTTTTTAGTACAAGAAAGAACGGTCATACTTCGTAAATCGTATCTTATACTGCATTTTTATCTAAACAATTGAAAGCAATCATTATACCGACCTGCTCTTTTCTGCCTCTTTACACTCTCACTTTCATCAAAATTTAAAATAACCGATACTTCATGTGTACCGCCAGGATTAACGGCTGATAAACTTGAAATCGTCGCATCGTAGCTATATCCAATTTTTAATAAATCTTTTTTCACTCCGACTAGAGAAATTACAGCATCTTGATTACCAAATGCATGTCGATACCATACACCTGCAAAGAACATTCCTAATCCAAAATATGCTCCTCCATTCACCTGACCAAAATCTCCTTGGCGTATAAATAATACATTTGGAGAAACAAATGCTTTCTTATCACGAACATTTCGGTGACCTAAAGGAATTTGTGCACCTCCATGGACACTAATTCGCATGGGTAATCCATTATATAGATTTGTATTTATGTTTAAAATGCCATCATCGGGTGTAGAAAGGTGTTTCAAAGAAATACCACCATAAAATACGGGACCATAAGCTAAAATACCTGCTGCTGCATCAAAATATGACCTATTAAAATCTAATGGAGCAACTTCTTCCGTAGGAAATGGAGAACCTCCCGGGTCGATTGGTCCGTTAATAGGATCTATTTGATCTAAGAATATCAAACTATTCCAATCAACATTAGTTTGCATCAAACCTGCCTCTAGTCCCAATTTTAAATTAAAATCGCGATTGACTTTCAATTTATAAGCATAACTTACGGCAAAACGGTTCGTTTTATATAAGCCATCGCCTGCATCATCTGTGGTTAGCATAAGTCCTATTCCGCTATTCAAGTCTTCCAAAAATTGAGAATAACTAACAGAATACGTAGAATAAGCCTTTAATGAGGGCCATTGATTTCTATAATTTACACCAACACGTGGAGCTAATGTATTTCCAGCAAAAGCAGGATTCATTTGCAAAGGTGCAGCATAAAATTGGCTATAAATAATATCCTGAGCATTGGTAGTAACACTCAAAAATAAAACGAAAATTATGGATGATAGTATTTGTCTCTTCATTGACTGATTAATTGAAGATTTACGAGTATTTTTGACGTTTCAGATACAATTCCAGATTTTAACATAAGTTAAAGTCTGTGTCAATAAAACAGCCTACGTTTGATAACGTTACTTTTGCATCGTTTGGTATCTGAAATTAGATAATAGACTTGTTACTCTTATAAAATACACTTTCTGAAATTTGAATTTTATAAAAGTAACAAGTCTAATTAGGTTTCCCTAAAACTTTATTTTTTCTATACAGAACATATAAATCAACTTTACACGCTCCTTAATAAACGGTAAGTTATGAAGAAATTATTAACCGCACTATTTTTATTGACAAGTTTGACGGCTTTCACACAATCTGTCTTCAATACAAGTACTCAATTGGAGTGGCAAGAGCCAGTAATTCATTCTATTTACCCAGATGCAGATACCGAAATTCCTCAGTTTCTCATTTATAGATTTAGCGGCGCGAAATACAAAGCTAATGCAAATTCACTCCCTTTATATAGTGTTACTTTTGACGTGCCTCGTTATGGGAATCTACGTGCAAACTTGACTAATGATGTTTGGGAACCTTTTGAAAAAGAAGTATCAGAAGATGATGTTCTTTTAGCTGAAAATTTAAAAATAGAGACCGCCGTTGCGAAGGAACGTTTACAACATAAAGGAATTGTGAGTTTCTTTCCAATCCGTAAAAATGGTTCTGGATTTGAGCGCCTAGTTTCTTTTGATTTACGCGTTTCTTTTAACGCTCAGTCTTATCCAAACCCTATAGCTAGTAGTCGCGATGAATATCCTACAGTTTCTGTTTTTGCGGATGCCGATGAGAGTGTTATGTTCAAAATTCCAATTTCTCAAACAGGAATGTATAAGTTAGATAAAGCATATTTAGACGGTTTAGGTATTTCTACTAGTACTATTGACCCTCGAACTATAAAAATTTATGGTAATGGCGGTGGAATGTTAGAGGAAATGATTGACGCCCCTCGTTATAATGACCTTGAAGAAAACCCAATCAAAGTATTAGGAGAAGATGATGGTAGTTTTGATGCGGGAGATGCTGTTATCTTTTATGCTGAAGGTCCACACAAATGGTCTTTTGATATTGAAGAACAATCCTTTGAACGTATGACCAATATCTATGCTAACGAGAATTACTATTTTCTAAAAATTAGCTCAGGTAATGGATTACGCGTCGACAATAACACACGTACTAATCTTTCTGGCGCAACTTACACGACCTCACAGTTTAGTGACCACCAAATATATGAAGAAGACATCCAAAATCTTTTAGATAAATTTACTCAAGGTTACGGAACTGGTCAAGAATGGTATGGAGATTCTTATAAGTTACAGAGAGAAAGAACTTATACTGGAAAATTCAATTTCCCCAATATTATTTCAGAAGAAGCCTTAATTGAAGTTGGATTTGCTGCACGTGCAGATGTTAGTTCAACTACTTTAAAAGTAAGTATAGAGGGAAATACTTATGAGCATGAAAATCAAATAGGGAGTGTTGCAACTTCGAGTATTGACGGTCAATACGCAAGACGAGTTAATTTCAAAAAAAGCTATATCCCAAGTAACTCAAATCCTGATGTAACAATTGAATATCCAAATATTGGTTCAAGTGAAGGTTGGTTAGACCATATTACAATCAATGCTCGCCGTGCATTAATAATGACTGGTGATATCATGACGTTTAGAGATATCCGTTCTTTTGGAGAAAGTGTTACAAGATTTAATCTAACAGCAAGCTCAGATGTAGAAGTGTGGGATATTACAAACCCTGTACAAGCAGCATTACAAACTGTTGATAATAATGGCGGGGCAATAAGTTTTGGAAGTGGAACCTCTGACATTCTACGTCAGTTTATTGCATTTAAGCCATCTGCTTCTTTGCTAACACCAATGCCAGGTACAGCAGTTAGTTCTCAAAATCTTCACTCTATTTCAGATGTGGATATGTTGATTGTATATCATCCAAATTTTGAATCTCAGGCAAGACAATTGGCTGAGCATAGAGCGAACTACAGCAATATGGATGTAGCGATTGCAGATATTAATCAAATATACAATGAGTTCTCTTCAGGAAAACAAGACCCTGCAGCCATTCGTGAAATGGGTAAAATGCTATTTGAACGCAACCCTGATCGTTTCAAATACCTTCTATTATTTGGTGACGGGTCTTTTGATGCACGTGGCATCTCTTTAGGACCAGATCAAACTGCCCAACAATATGTCCCTGTTTACGAGACAAAAGAATCCTTAGCTCCAATTAATGGTTTTCCTACAGACGACTTTTTTGGTCTTATCACGGAGGGCGAAGGTCAAGCTAATATAGGTGGTGGTCTTCTCGATTTGGCTGTAGGTCGTATTCCTGTCCGTACAGCTAGCCAAGCACAAGCTATGGTGAATAAGATTATTCGTTATGATGTCAATAAAGAATCTTTTGGTGATTGGAGAAATCGTATTCTTCATGTAGCAGATAACGGAGATGGGAATCGACACCAAATTGACTGTGATGAAGTAGCAGAAAAAACGCGTGCTCAAAATAAAGTACTCAATATTGACAAGATTTATTTAGATGCTTATCAACGTGTCGCTACAACTGGCGATGCCCGTGTCCCTGATGCGAATGAGGCTTTAAACAATAATATTTTCAAAGGAAGTTTAGCAATCGTTTATTTAGGTCATGGTGGTCCTGGCGGTTGGACTCAAGAGCGTGTATTGAGAAAAGACGATATTTTCAATTGGGATAATATTGATAAGTTACCTCTTTTCATTACAGCAACTTGTACTTTCTCTGGCTTCGATGCAGCATTAGATGTTAGTGCTGGTGAAGAAGTTTTCTTAAATGAAGAAGGTGGAGCTATTGCTTTATTTAGTACGGTTCGTCCTGTATTTGCTTCGCAAAATGCTGCACTGACAGATAGCGTGGCTAATAAGCTTTTTCGAGAACCAGAATTAGAAGGTCTCCCTATGGGCGAAATTTTACGAATCGCAAAGAATAATTTTTCGGGACAAAATAACCCGCGTAAGTTTTTAATGATTGGTGACCCTTCACAAAAATTAGCAGTACCAAGATTAAATGTTGTCACGACAAAAATTAATGAAATTCCTACTTCCGAAGGTGTATTAGATACCTTAAGCGCTTTAGAAAAAATTACGATTGAAGGGGAAATTAGAAATTTTGACGGAACTACAGCGACTGATTTTAATGGTGTGGTCTACCCAACTATTTACGATAAAGTGAAGGTTCTTTCTACTTTAGGTCAGATTTCGGGTTCTTCTAAAATGGATTATAATCTTCGTAAAAATGTTATTTTCAAAGGACGCGCAAGTGTAACAAATGGTAAATTTCAATTTACTTTCATTGCTCCGAAGGATATTGATTACAACTATGGTGAAGGAAAAATCAGCTACTACGCTGCGGATGAAAGCAACGATATAGACGCAGCAGGTGCCTCTTGTGACCTTATCATTGGCGGTATTAATGAAGATGCTTTAACAGATAACGAAGGACCGGAAGTAGAAGTATTTATGAATACTTGGGAATGGGTCAGCGGCGGAACAACAAGCGAAAGCCCTACTCTACTAGTCCGACTATCTGATGATTTGGGTATTAATGTAGTTGGAAATAGCATCGGTCATGACTTGACGGGTCTTTTAGATAATAATAGCCAAAATACTTATTTACTCAATGATTTTTACGAATCGGAATTAGACGATTATACAAAAGGAACGGTTCGTTTCCCTTTAAAAGATATTGAATCTGGTGTCCATGAAATCAAAGTAAAAGCATGGGATTCTGCTAATAATTCCGCTGAAGGAGTAACAGAATTTATAGTAGCAGAAAGTGCCGCGGTAGCATTGACCAATGTTCTTAACTACCCAAACCCATTCGTTAATCGCACTTGTTTTATGTTTGACCACAATCAAATAGGCGATATTGATGTCTTAGTTTCCATTTATACAGTTTCTGGTCGTTTGGTGAAAACTATCGAAGAGCGTATCGACGGTGGTACAGGTAAAGTGACCCGTGAGAACTGCTTGGAGTGGGACGGAAAGGATGACTTTGGTGATGATTTGGCGCAAGGTGTTTACTTGTATAAAGTACGCTTACGTAATTCTTCTACGGGTGTAATTTCGGATAAGAAAGAGAGTGAGTTTGAGAAGCTGGTAATTATAAAATAGTTGGTAGTTGGAAGGCAGCTTTGACTTGGAAAATCCCGAATTCTTATTTTGAGAGTTCGGGATTTTTTGTGTACGCTCAAACCCTGTTTGAGTGAACATTCATTACAAAACTGTTCTTTATTTTCACTACTTTTGAGTCGAAAATTCAAAAACAATAATACAATGAAAAGAAATCTTCCTCTAACTGTCCCCTCTCCTCCTCAATGGATTGAAACTGTACTAGACGACTTTGACGCATTCTTACAAGACCATGCAGATGCAGAACGTAAAGCAAGTGGTTTTGCGATGAGTATGGTAGCGAAATATCCTGACCGAGTGGAAATTATCCCAGAGTTAATTGAGACAGCACTGGAAGAAATGGAGCATTTTCAAGCGGTGTATCAAGTTATGGAAAAACGCGGCATTCAGTTGGCACACGTGATTCCAAAAGACCAGTATATGATTGATTTGATAAAAATGCGGAGAACAGGACGAGATGAGCATTTTTTGGATAGATTGTGTATTGGTTCGGTGGTAGAGAGTCGCGGCGCGGAACGGTTTAAATTGGTGGCGGATAATTTGACAGACCCTGAATTAAAAAAATTCTATAAAATGCTTTGGGTCTCAGAAGCCAAACACGGAAATGTTTATGTGAATATGGCTTTGAATTATTTCTCTGAAGATGAAGTTTATGAGCGTTTGAATTGGTTTAATGATAGAGAAGGAGAATTGATTACTTCTTTGGAGATACGTCCTACTTTGCATTAAAAAAGGAGCGGCAATACAGAAAACATCTGTATTGCCATTCTTAAATTTAACTGGATTTAGTATTTATTCTATTTCTGCTTCTTCATTAAATCGTCTCTGTCTTATTCTCACTATCTCCTACATTTTCATCATCCACTTCCGCAGGACATAAAAAGTCTTTTTTTCCCATTCTTAATTTCGAGCAATCACCACTTCCAAAAGGATAACGCCCCGTGAAGTCATGAGAAACACTCATCAGATTTTCATCTACCGCAATTGACTTCCCTTCTGGAATATTGATATCAACAATTACTTTTTGTCCGCGATATTTAACACCTTTAGGTATCGCAAAATGAGTTGGTAAGACCAATTTATTACCTTCTAAGACTAAAGGATAATTAAGTGTTTCCGCCAATTTTTCTACCTCTGCTACACTTTCTCCGCGTGTATAGACACGTTGTTTTACTGTAATATCATTGCTCTTTCCCTTCTGAAAGTTTAAATGAATATTCTTTGTAATTAACTCATCGTCATTTGTAAATAATTCAAAATTGCCACCTTGAATTTTCATTTCCATTTCGGCAATATCTTGATATTTTTTATCAAATTCTATTTCTAAAATATCACTTTGCACATTCGAGGTCAAAACCTCTACAGAACGCCCCTTATGAAATCCACGTGACAAATAACTCGCAGAAGTAAAGAATCCAACCCAACCCAATACCGTTAAAATTGTTACTCCTTTTTTCAAATAAGGATTAACTCGAGTCGCAAAAAGTAAACGCGAAATCAAAAAGATAATACTAATCAAAGGCAAGCCCACCATTAAAAAGATGCTAAAGACATTCAAATTTGCCACTAACATCTGCTCAGGAAAAATGTAAGCCAGATAAGATTGACCAAAGAATAGACTGATTATTGCTGCAATCCATGCGATTGCAAAAGCAATAATCAGTACAATTCCGATGATAAAAAGGATAGGTTTAATAATCGTTTTGGCGACACGTACCGCCGATAGTAACATTGAGCCCAAGAAGGAAATTCCTTCTGACAAAGCTGCTCGACTGCTACCATTTTTTCCTACTGTTCCGCTTGGGCTTTTTTTTTTGAAGTCTGACCATCGCCAAACTTCTCATTTATTTCGTCTCCAAACTCTGTCATCTTCTCACTAAAATTTTCCATTTCTTCCTCGATAATCTTACCGATATTAGAAGCAGTAATAGGCTTGCCACGCATCGCTAAACGATCTGCCGCAGTCTCCGCAGGCGGCATTATAGCCCACAAAATTAAGTAAAGAGGCAAAGCAAAGCCACCAGCAAAAAAGAAAAGTGTAAAGCCCAGACGTACCCAAAGTGGGTCTTCTACGCCAAAGTAAGCTGCTACACCACTACAAACTCCTCCCACTACTTCTTCTTCTGGATTACGGAAAAGACGTTTCCCTGTTTGGTAATCACTTTTAGTTTTACGCTCTCTTTTATTACCAAAAGAGGTTTTCTCTTCTGCATAATCTGCCTCATCCATTAATGGTTCTGCACCAAAGTCCTCTGGCGTTCCCATTATTGCAATCGCATCTTTTACTGTAGAAAGCATGACAATTGGACGGTCGTTTAGTTTATCTTGAAACAATTCCGCTAAACGAGATTCTATATCTGAAGTGATTTCTTCGTAACCTTCTGAGTCCCGAAAATGATTGTGTATAGTTTTCAAATAGACCTTCAAGTGCTCGTAGGCGTCATCATCTATCGTAAAAGGATAGCCGCCAAGATTGATATTAAAGACTTTATTCATTGGTTGATTGATTTTGATATTAGTTCTTTGTTTGCAAATATTCTTCACTAAAATTGATTGAGAATTTCTCATTCAAAATTAGTGCTCTCAGTGAACAAATTTTTCTGTCGATTGCTCTACTACTTGGTTTAATTCTCGCCAAGTAATCAGCAGTCCTGCCAGAAAATCTTTTCCATGGTCTGAGATTTGGTAATATTTGCGTGGCGGACCTCCGTCACTTTCGCGCCAGATGTATTCTACTAATCCTGCATTTTTTAATCTCGTTAGCAAAGGATATAAAGTTCCTTCTTTTATTTCCTTTAAAATCTCTCTGCTTCTTAGCCGACTAATTATGTCTGAGGAATACACTTCGCCTTCGCTGATAATGCCGAGCACGCACATCTCGAGTACGCCTCGAAGCATCTGCGTTTTCTTCTTATTTATTTCTGTTTTCAATTCCATGGTACAAATATAGAACGAAACCCACTACTATGCAAGACATAGTAGTGGGTTTTGCGTATAAATCCGACGAATGGAAAAAAAATAACGACGAAAGTTGGATAAAATCCTGTCATTAAAATGAAAAAGCACACTTTGAGAGCTCAAAGTGTGCTTTTAATGGTTTAATTTGTTAGAATAGTTAGAAAATGGTTAGAAGTATTTCCAAAATTTCTAACAATTTCCTTAACTCACCTCCTCTTCTATCTGCCCCGTTGTCACTCGCCTTACCTTATAAGGACGTTTTTGTTGTGATTCAAAATATGTCCGCATTTGTATTTCAATGACAATACCCATTGTAATGAGCTGAATCCCTGCCACAACCAACATCAATCCTAAGATAAGTAAAGGTTTCCCCCATATATCTTGCCCTAATCCAACTTTTAAAAAGAGTAGATATAAATTAATCACTGCACCAATACCAAACAATAAAACACCCCAATTACCAAAGAGGTGCATTGGTTTTTGCATATACTTTTTGAAAAAAAGCATGAGTAAAAGATCACTCACTACTTTTAAAGTACGCCCCAGTCCATATTTAGAGGTTCCAAATTGGCGCGCGTGGTGCTTTACATCTACCTGCGTAATTCTTGCGCCTTCTAAAGAAGCTAATACGGGGATGAAGCGATGCAACTCGCCATATAAGCCCATATCTTTTGCAATTTCTGCTCGAAAGACTTTTAAGGCACAGCCATAATCTTTCATTTTCACACCAGAACTTGTACGAATAATCCAGTTAGCAATATTGGAAGGAATTTTTCTCAAGACCATTCCATCTTGACGATTCTTACGCAAGCCAACTACTAAGTCCCAATCACCTTCTTCTAAAGTCCACAACATCATCGGAATATCAGAGGGGTCATTTTGCAAATCGCCATCCATAGTTATAATATAATCACCTGTAGCGTAATCGATACCAGCCATTAAAGCCAAACTTTGACCATAATTTTTACGAAATTCGACAACCTTCAAATTAGGATGCGGAAGTGCCCTCAAATTTTTAACTGTATCATCTGTAGAACCATCATCTACATAGATAATTTCATAGTCATATCCTTTTAATGCATCAGAAATTTGCTGCACCAAAGGCTTGACATTCAACTCTTCATTATATACACAAACAACTACAGATAACTTCATCAGACTATTTCTTTTGACAATTTGGTATTCTACACCTGCGAAGGTCTAAAAAAAACTCTGATTTTTAGTTTGTATTGCTCTTTATTGTTCTTTATTAGCCTTTCTGAAAAAAAACTACAATAAAATGAGGACAAACGGTTGTTAAAATTAAAAAAGCCTGTATATTTGCAGCCGCTTAGAAAAACGAGGGATAATTTTCTGACTTTTTCGCTACTTGGCGCGGTAGCTCAGTCCATACGGACTTCGTTTTACTACGCTGTTTAGAACCTTCTCTAAAAATAAGTAGATAGCAAAATCTAATCAGGCGCGGTAGCTCAGTCCATACGGACTTCGTTTTACTAGACTGATTAGTCATATTGATATTATTTTGTCAATATTATCAGATTAAATCTAATCAGGCGCGGTAGCTCAGCTGGTTAGAGCGCAGGATTCATAATCCTGAGGTCGGCGGTTCGGGTCCGCCTCGCGCTACTAAAGCTCGTTCGATTTTCGAACGGGCTTTTTTATTTCCCTTTCTAATCAAGAAAAAATGCATTACTTCTATATTCTCTATAGCTTAAAAGATAATCGCTTGTATAAAGGCTATAGTTCAAATATTCAAAAACGTTTAGCCAAACATAATGCAGGAGGAACACCTTCAACAAAACATAGAAGACCTTTCGTTCTAATTTATTTTGAAGAATATTCTACAAAAAAAGAAGCATTAGATAGAGAAAGATGGGCAAAATCTTTAGAAGGTGGTAGCGAATTAAAAATTATACTTAAAGCTCGAAAAATTCTGAACGAGAATAATTTATTTATTGGAAAGCCAATAGAATAGTCGCGCCCATACGGGAGGTCGGCGGTTCGGGTCCGCATCAGTTTACCCGTATGGGCGCTACTAAAGCTCGTTCGATTTTCGAACGGGCTTTTTTATTTCCCTTTCTAAT
>CAZQTE010000114.1:0-1463 GCA_964595615.1 uncultured Saprospiraceae bacterium | reverse complement strand
GCGCTACTAAAGCTCGTTCGATTTTCGAACGGGCTTTTTTATTTCCCTTTCTAATCAAGAAAAAATGCATTACTTCTATATTCTCTATAGCTTAAAAGATAATCGCTTGTATAAAGGCTATAGTTCAAATATTCAAAAACGTTTAGCCAAACATAATGCAGGAGGAACACCTTCAACAAAACATAGAAGACCTTTCGTTCTAATTTATTTTGAAGAATATTCTACAAAAAAAGAAGCATTAGATAGAGAAAGATGGGCAAAATCTTTAGAAGGTGGTAGCGAATTAAAAATTATACTTAAAGCTCGAAAAATTCTGAACGAGAATAATTTATTTATTGGAAAGCCAATAGAATAGTCGCGCCCATACGGGAGGTCGGCGGTTCGGGTCCGCATCAGTTTACCCGTATGGGCGCTACTAAAGCTCGTTCGATTTTCGAACGGGCTTTTTTATTTCCTATTCTCAACAATTTAAAAACATTAAAACCTACTCGTAAGCAAAGACTCTTACATTATTATCACGCATTTCCTTTTCAAACATTTGCTCTTTCAAATCTTCTAAAAGTTTAGTTTGTCTACGATGTAATATATATTTTCGAGCCTGCCCCTCTACATAAGAAAGTGGCGGAATTTCCTTTCTCTTTACCAATTCTAACATTTTAAAATAGTAATCATATTCTCCGTCTTTCTGGCGAAAATCTCGTTTTGCGACAACATTTCCTTCGTTTAAAGTTCCCTTTGGAAGATATGCTGCTATTTCTGAGACCTTATACCATAAACTATCATTTAAATAAGAAACCTTAGCATTGCTTGATGCCCAAGATTGTAAAAATTGTACATCTTGTTCTGTTCCACCTTCCCACCACTGACGTACGCGTTCTGCTTCAGGAGAGCCTGTTGGAATTTTTAAAAAGAAACAACGCATGACTGCTGCCTCAAGCTGAAATTGCTCTTTACTCTTTTCATAAAAATCAACCAACTCTTGTTCTGTAACCACAGAATCTAACATCTCTGTTACCAGATATTCTTCATAATTATGTCGTATCAAACTAGCACGGTAGTCTCGTACTAACTTATCGATATTCAAATTTTGTGGTACATTTTGTTCTGCTTCGTGCATTAGGACTGCATCACGTACCCAGCGGCGTACATAGTTTTCAATAATCATCACACTATCCTCTGATCCCGTTCCTTCTGGAAACATACCTGGCATATCAGAAACATACAAGTTTTTATTATGCACTGTAGCTAAGAGAATATCATTTTCTGCTCGCTCTTCTGCAGGCGTACAAGCAGAAAATGTCGAAAGAAAGAGTAAAAAAAGAGTAAAGAAATATAGTAGATTTTTCATAAAAAAAGTTAGAAAGTTGCGGGGATTGAAAAGTTGAATACTAGAACTTTTAAGAGAAAACGCCTCCGCACAAGTAAGTACAGAGGCGTTTTTTTAAATAGACTTGTTACTTTTA
>CAZQTE010000113.1:0-13951 GCA_964595615.1 uncultured Saprospiraceae bacterium | reverse complement strand
AGGAAGGATTTCATGTTTGTTATTTTCAGATATAGGGAAATCGAAAGAATACTTACCTTCAAATTTCCATAAGATTGATTATCTATGGTAATATTATGTTATAGGGTTTTCTCATAAAAAATATTTCTCAAAGAAAAAGCTGTGAGGATGTCGAAAAAAAAGCAATTTTCAGATTTTCATCCGTCCCGAAGGGTCATCTTGTCCTTTTTGCTTTAGCAAAATTGACACATGAAGGATGAAAATTTGAAAATGTGCCCATACGGGTAAACTGATTTTCAGCCTGTCCCGCATTCCTATCGGGAACGCTCTTTTGGTTCTTTTGGAGGGCATACCCTTTTGCTCGCGCAAGCAAACGCAGAAAAGAACAAGTAAAAATAGAAAGTTATGCTTGCAATTTTTTATAAGAAAACCCTTTATTATGGTATTTTTTTGATAACATCACAAAGCTATTACTTTTTGGCAAAAAGGGTAAGAATCATAAAAAAAGGGTGATAAACGGTTAGTTAAAATCTCTTAACACTTTCTAAGATATACATTGGGCGGGCTTTCATTTCTTGGTAAATGTTAGCCAAATAAATAGAAACTACATAAAGGTTCAAAAACATGACAGAAAAGAAAACAGAGATTAACACTACCAAAAAAGTCCAACCAGAGACAGCTTGGTGATAGTCTCCAAAAATATCGTAATTCGTGATTTTCACAAGTACAGCATTAAAAATAACCACGATAGCAAAAAGGAGAGACAAAACAAAAATCCAAAGAGAGACAGACCGAAAAAATGAAGTAAAAGAAGTAATTGCGACCAAAGAAGTTTTAACTCGGTCATTAAAGCCACTACTATAATCTTCCAAAGGCTGATTGACGGATAATGCGGTGGTTGGATAACCAACAAGTGGATAAATCGCCTTCATATAACGCAGATTTTCCCGCATTCGTAACAAAGAATTTAAAGCACGACGAGAAATAATTCTGGTATCATGTGCCTTTTCATCCATTTTCAAATCAGAGTAATTTCTTAAGATATAATAGAATATTTTATAAAAGAAACCAACACGTGTACGGCGCTCTTTTGCTTGCAAATATACTATATCAAAACCACTCTTTGTCTTTTCAAATAAATCTAAAATTATATCGGCGCGCTCGGAAAACATTTGCTCAAAAATAATGGTGTAATCACCATTTGCTCTATCTAATCCTGCTAGTAGAGCGTGATTCTTATTCACAGGAACAGAAAGATTCAGCAAATATATGTTCTTCTTTAGATCAGCAGGTAATTGCTCAATTTCTTCCTCTATACCTGGTCCAACTGCATTGTTAAGTAACACAATTTCAAAGTCCGAAAAATTCTTTGATAAAACAGCATAAACCTCCCTTAGATAATTCGCAATACCACGAATTTCATAAGGACGATTGATAACTCCGACGACGGAAATAAAGCTGTTATGCATACGGCAAAGGTAAAAAAACTTGACAGTTGGAAGAAAATCCTTACTAAGTACGTGAGAGGTAACACAATGTTTTCTTAAAATCGTATGAAGAGAACTACTTATTTGAAAAAAAGTGCAGTTTTGCGTCAGATTACAAATTTAAAATAAAACCAGCCATGTCTAACGAAAACAAAACCAACGATATCGACCAACCACCCATTTTTGACTCATGGGAAAAATTATACTGGCTTGTCCTATTTATTCATGCCTGTCTCATCATCAGTTTTTTCTTTTTAACAAGATATTACGAGTAAATTCTCCGCGTAGTAAACAACAACGAAATAACTAATAACCAACTGAACATGCATCTGATTGATTGGATTATCATGGCTACTGTACTTGCCACTATTGTCGGATACGGCGTCTGGAAAACACGTAAAGTCGATAACGTTAAGTCTTATTTAATGGGCGACAGAGACCTCCCCTGGTGGACGATTGGACTCTCTGTAATGGCAACCCAAGCGAGTGCAATTACATTCTTGTCTACTCCTGGACAAGCTTTTGACGAAGGAATGGGTTTCGCTCAGTTTTACTTCGGAATGCCCATAGCAATGGTGCTATTGTGTATTTTCGTTTTACCGATTTATTACAAGCTAAAAGTCTTTACAGCTTATGAATATTTGGAAGGTAGATTCGACTTAAAAACAAGGACTTTAACTGCCATTTTATTCCTTGTACAGCGAGGTATGGCAGCTGGAATTACGATATATGCACCTGCGATTATTCTTTCTTCTATCCTTGGTTGGCCTTTGTTTTGGACAAATATGTTTATCGGAATTGTGGTAATTTTCTATACCGTAATGGGTGGTACAAAAGCAGTTAGTGTCACTCAAAAACAACAGATGATAATCATTTTAGGAGGTATGATTGCCGCGGCGGTTATTTTGGTAAATAGCTTCCCTGAAAATATTGGTTTCTCAGATGCATTAGCGGTGGCAGGAAAAACCAATAAACTAGAGATTATCAATTTTGACTTTGACCTCAACAATAAATACACTATCTGGACAGGAATGCTAGGTGGTGTCTTTCTATTTCTTTCTTACTTTGGAACGGACCAATCCCAAGTACAAAGATACTTATCTGGTAAATCACTGACACAGAGTCGATTAGGATTATTATTCAATGGTATTTTCAAAGTACCAATGCAATTTTTCGTTTTATTTACTGGTGTATTAGTTTTTATATTCTTTCAATTTGAAAAGCCACCTTTACACTTTAACAATGCAAATGTTGCGGTGGTGCAGAGCTCTGAATACGCCGACGAATACAAGGTGATAGAGGCTGAATACAATTCTGTTTTCGAACAAAAAGAAGCTGCTGTATTTCAGCTTGTAGATGCTCTCAAAACAGAAAATGAAACAGCAATTTCGGCAGCTCAGACAGGTGTAAATCGTTGGTTAGAAGCCGAAAAATCTCTGCAACAACAAGCGGAAGAAGTCATCCTAAAGGCAGACAACAATCTCGAAACGCGAGATACAGATTACATCTTCATAACCTTCATAATGAACTATCTTCCAATAGGAATGGTAGGTCTTTTGATAGCGGTAATTTTCTCCGCAGCGATGTCTTCCACTTCATCTGAATTGAATGCCTTAGCGACAACCTCTGTCATAGACATTTACCGTCGCAGCATCGCCCCTGACAAGTCAGATGCCCACTATCTAACCGCTTCAAAATCTCTCACTGTTATGTGGGGTTTAATTGCCTTACTTTTTGCAACTTTTGCCTCTCTTTTTGATAATCTCATAGAGGCCGTGAATATTGTTGGTTCCGTCTTTTATGGAACTATATTGGGTATTTTTGTGGTTGCATTTTTCATGAAAAAAATAAAAGGAAATGCAGTTTTCTATGCCGCAATAGTTGCCGAAATAATGGTAATTACCATTTTCATTCTCGACAAATATGAAATCATTGATTTAGCTTATTTGTGGCTAAATTTTATTGGCTGTTTATTGGTTATGCTTTTTGCTTCTTTATTCTCAATTGGAGGTAAAAAAATATGAAATAGAAAATAAAGAATATGGGTAGTGGCTTGAGAGGACTGATACATTTCTTTCTCCCACTACCAAAACATGGATGATAAAAGACATTCATATTTAAGCTTGTCTATCATTATACAAAAAAATATCATATATCGTGGAAAACTAAGCTCTTTTGGTACGGTTTTGGTCTTATATAGTTGTTAAGAATTAAGACTTTTCGTGATACATAAATTCCCCTTTACACAGGGAATTATCACAAAAAATTCGAGTTTTAAATTCAGACCAAAACAAACACTCCCAATAAGATGCGATTTACACGTAGATTTATATTTTTTATATTTTCCTTTTGCTTTTGCAACCTTCTTTTGGCGCAAAACAACTTGGATGTCAGTTATACTTCCGCAGTAACAGTCCCCGACTTTATTAATGTCTGTGGCGATGATGATGAAGTGCAAGTAACTGTGAGTACGACTGGTTTTTCTCCTGCTCTTCGTAGTAATATTAACTTAACTATCGAGCTCTTCTCTGGAGTTTCTCTTAGTTCATTTTCTGCGGCTAATTCATCCCCTGGAGTTGTCTTGATTGATAACTCAAATCCAAATCAACCAGTTTTTTCACTTCCAGACTTAAATCCAACAGGACTTTCATCAATAGAAATTGCTTTTAATATTAGTGCCGATTGTGGTTACACTACTGCCCTATCCAATGACAATCAAGTTCAAGTTTTCGATACCTACAGATTTAATTATACCCTCGGTAATCAAGCCAATATAAACGAAACAGATTTCACTTCCGAATATCGTGATGCTTTTGCTGTACCATTCTTTACAGTGGAGCTTAGTAATGATAGTCCCGCAGGGCGCGTGGGAGATTGTGCGGGAAGAGAGATTTTTATTACAAATTCAAGTATCAATGGTAGTGTAGAAAATTTATTGTACACCAATCTTCAATCAGAAGGTGTTTATGTTGAGGAAATAAGTATCAATAATCAATCAATACCATTTACTAAAACTTTACAAAGTACAGGAGACACACTCATAAGTGCAGAAATAACATCTGCTTTTTTCGAAAATATTGGAAATAATGATGGCATTTTTAATCCAAACGAAAATATCACAATCACTGAAAAATATTGCTTAGTAGGCTGCATTGCAGGTGCATTTAGTAGTCATGCTGCCAATTGGGGATGTGGAGAAGAGATTTGTGCAGAGGTTTTTGATATAGATTTTGTGACAATGGGTGAAGGTGCAGCAAATGCTTCTATTTCAGCGGTTCAAGAAATGAACGAAGGTCTCACTGGCTATTGCCAAATGGGCGAAAAGACATTAAATTTCACTAACAACGGATTTGAAATTGATGAAGGTTTTGGAGCAATGCGTAATGTCGTGACAGGTATTGGATTAGGGAATAATTTTTCCTTGGCAGACAATGCTTATCTTATTACAAACTACTCTATAGCAGGTATTCAAATCAATGACAATCAAGCACTTATAAGTCTAGACAATCACCCTTCATTCTTGAACGACCCTGACGGAATCGGTGGATTAAGCGATGTTGACGGGGACGGTTACTTTGACGATTTACCTTTGGGTGAAAGTTTTGAAATTACAATAAACTATGAGTTTGATTGTTCAAATGCTGCTGTTGAGACGGAATTTGCAGAGGGTTGCACAAATGATTTTACTACAAGTCTAAACGGAAGAATTTCTTGGCAAGACAACTGTAACGAAACAGAAAATCGCTCTTTAATTGCATTTACTCGTCCTGCGAATAACAATTCGGACATTATTAATTTTACAGAAACAGATGCTTATGCCGAGGAAGATATCTTTGTAGTTTCTCATACTCAAAGTAGAACCGTACGGGATTTCGCTTTTAATTGCTCGAATGCAATGTTTACTGTTAGAGTTGCTTTACCTGCTGGTGTCCAGCCAGAAATAGCAGCGACCCAGTTGTTAAAAAATGAGTCTAACGAAATCAATTTACTTTCTAACTCAATCAGCAATGATACTTTAATTTTAGTCTATGACGCCAATGATAGCCCATTCCTAAATGGAGATTATCGTTTAGATTTAGCTTTTAGTGCTTCTTGTGATGCACCATTAGGAGCAACTACTTTTCCTTTAACATTTGAATTTCGCTGTGCAGATTGCGATTGTAATCATCTTTGGTATTGTGGTGAACTAAATGGTCCGCAACTACACAATAGAATGCCTCCATGTACAGAAGTACAGACTCTAAATTGTCCAGAAGGTTTACAAACAACTGATTTTCAAGTCAATAGAACATCATTTGGTTTTACTGATAATACCTATACAAATCCAATAAACCCAAGTGATGCCAATGAAAAAGTGGCAATTTCTTGTGATGCTGTTGAAATGAGTGTCAAAAATATAGTTGGAGCAACAGCATTAAACGATAATATTGGAATTGAAATTTCTTATTCAAATCCAGACAATACAACTGAAGACATAGACTTATTCAATTTCATATCTGGAGAACTAAGCATTATCAAAAATGGGGTTGAAAGCAACTGCACAGTAGCTACAGACCAGTTAAGTACAACACAAAATGGTTCTGTCAAAAGATTAATTATCGACCTTTCAAATTGCTTAACGGATTCTAATCTAAGTTTGGTAGAAGGAGACTCTGTAAATTTCTTAGGTCAATTTAGTATTAATCCAGATGGTCCTATCACTACTCAGTTTGAACTCATTCCAAACTTTCGAGCAGAAGGCTTTGCTATGATAAACGGCAATCAAACTGCTTGTGATAATTTTGGGGAGAACTTTACAGTTGCCACTACACAAACAGCATTTGATTTCCCCAATAATGATGATTTTCCAATAGGATGTGAACCACGCCGATTACAATATCGCTTAATTACTGTCAATAATGGCTTTTCTGAATTCTTTGGAGATGAGTATCGTCCTGCAATTGCCATCGATAGTCTTGTTTTCGACTTTGACCCAAATATTTTGGATGCATTCACCGATGGTTCAATAGAAGTCTCAATCCCAGGGCATCCAATTCATGGAGATGATTTCTATTTTATCACACCTTTATCAGATTTTCCTAATGGACACTACGTTGCATTATTTGACACCTTACAATTTAGACCTTCATTAAATGAAGTTCAATCCTATTCTTTCAATTTGCGGGTAAATTTAATGCCGACCTGTGAAAGTCAAACAGGAAGTATAAACGGTAATGCTGATTACAATTTTTCACCAACTATCTACTACCAAGACCGCGCTTATGCTCCAAACAATAGCATTGGTAGCTGTCCTGAGTCCATCGAAGAAACTGTAGAAAGTGACCTCCAATATGCTAATCCGCCAGTACTTTCATTGACACCAGATAGTCCTTCGAATCATATTTTAACAGGAGATACTGCAAGTTGGACAGTACAATTATGTAATATTTCGCCAGATGCTGACGCAGCGACAACTTGGTTAGCTGCTGAGGATTTTAGTGGTATCTTGGACTTAATAAGTATGGAGGATGTTACAGAAGCAAATAATCCTATAAGTTTTGACATTCAAAATTACGGTCAAGAAAACAACTTCATTTTTGCGGAGACAGGTATACTATTCCGTGCAGATGGCTTAAATTCTTTTGAGCAAATTTGTCGAAAAATACGCATCAAAGCTCTTGTAAATACTTGTCAAAATACAAGTTTTAGTATCCGAGCGGGTTATAACTGTGATGAAAACCCAGCCGATTGGACACCAGAGGATAATGACATTTGCGTTGAAGAAAATCTAAACCTTTCAGTAACCCTTCGCAATCCATTTTTAGAGGCTGCGGTAATCGAACAAAATACAAATGCTCCAGATATTTGTACAGAACAAACTTTCACAATTCTACTTCGAAACAATGACCAAGGAGCAGCTTTTAATGTATTAACGAATATAATATTACCGTCAACGGGAACAGCATTTGCTCCAAACAGTTTTGAACTTGCATATCCAAGTAATACTGCTTTCATTTCTATTCCAACACCTACTTTTGGGGATGCTACGATACAGGGAGAGCGTTATTTCTATTCAGACTTTGCGCTTTTAAATGATTTCTTAAACGAAAATGGTTTACCAGGTTTCGACCCAAATAATCCTAGTAATGATAATGAGCTACTTTTGCGTTTCACTATCGAGACTGATTGTGATTTTAGAAGTGGAGATTTAATTTCTTATAATTTTCAAGGAGAAAAAGCTTGTGGAGATTTGACAAACTTTGAAGCTGGAGAGACCTTACCTATCATTATTAACGGAACACAAGATACTGATAATCAATTATTTGACATCGAATTTACTGCTGAGTCAGCCGTCGTGCCTAATGCGAATTCAACAATTGGTATCAATTTAACTAATTTAAGCTCTACTCCTAGTTCGCAGGATAATAGAATAACAGTTACACTTCCTTTAGGTGTTGAATACATTTTTAATTCAACCCAAGCCCTTAGTCCAACGAATTGGGATTTAGAAGGCCCGAGTATAATTGATGAGGACGGATTACAGATTTTAAGTTGGATAATGCTTGAAGACTTAGAGCAAAACGAAACGGCTTCTTTCACCTTTGGCATTTCTGCGGATGAATTCGATTGTGAAGTTAGTACAACCGATTTTCGTTTGGCTACACTTGCTCAAAATTCAGTATTCTGTGAAGAAACACAAGAAAGTTGTACAATAGAAAGTATAACTTCAACAAACGGAGGAGGTTTAGAAAACCTACCAGCCAATGGAAATTTATCTGTACTTTTCACTAGTTCTATAGCGACCTGTGTAGATGAAACAATGGAAGAAATATTAGTTGGAGGTCAAATTGTCACTTCTTCAGCATCATTTTCTGAGCAAGATTTTGAGCTAGATGTATTCTTTGATGCTAACCAAAACGGCTTGATTGACTCAGATGAGATTTTGGTTCATCAAGTAACGGTTAATGGCGCTGTAAGTATGGGCAATGCTTTACCATTTGTTTTTACTTTCACTGCTCCAATTGACCAAGTTTGTCATTTAATTACACGGTTAGGTTCTGAAGATGAAAACTTTTGTGGAGAGGCACAAAACATCATCCCTACTCCTCGTTTTCTCAATGCTGGTGAAGATAGAGTATTCTGTGCATCAGAAAATACAGAAATCACTACTGATTTGGGAATTGATTGTCCAACAACAGGTATTTACTCTTATAGTTGGAGTGCCATTCCGCCTGCTTCAATAGCTGATTTAAGTTCAATTAGTGTTGCTCAACCGATTTTAAATTTCACACATACTGGTGACTCTCAAGCAGATTTACAATATATTCTAGAAACAAAAAGAAGTAATTGTCAATCTGTTTTTGATACGATTACTATTATAAGAGGAGTAAATCCTATTATTAACACACCAGCGACAGTACAAATCCCTCCAACAACATCAACGGTATTAATGCCAGAGATTATTGGCGGTAGTATGCCATTCACATACGAATGGTCTCCTAGTGAAAGTTTAAATAACAGTTCTATTGCTAATCCAACAGCTAATCCTACAGAATCAACGGATTATACCTTATTGTTAACAGACCAAAATGGTTGTACAGCAACTGCTACTTTCCCTGTTACTGTAGCTAATCCTATCGAAGCAGAAATAATCCAAAGCGATACTAGCATCTGTGAGGGCGAAATTTTAGAATTAACAGCAATTGGTGGCGATACCTATACATGGGAAGCAGACCCAACAAATATTGGGGGCAGTTTAAGTTCTACTAATGGCGCAACAAGTGTTTTTAGCGGCGGAGAAGCAGGTAGTGACTATACTTATTCTGTAATCGTTAGTAATGACGAATTTCCAGATTTTACAGATACAGCAACAATAACTATAACGGTTCTTCTCAGTCCAACGGTTACGGCAAGTGAAGATATCACGATATGTCAGGGTGAACAAGGTTTAATTAGTGCATTAGTTGAGGCTAGTTCTGATGCTATTGTTTCATGGTCGCCAGCTGTTAATTTTGGTCAAAATGCAAGCGAAGCATTAGTTTCTCCTTCTTCCACAACGGATTATACTGTTACTGTAACAGAAAGTAATGGCTGTACATCTTCTGACATAATCACAGTTAATGTTGAAGATTGCTCTTGTGCCCCAGCAGAAGTGAGTGGAATTTCTATTCAAAATTCAACTTGTGGTACATCAGAAGGCGCAATTACAATTTCTACTGAACTTCCAGTAGAAAATTATAATTTCATCTGGTCAACAAGCTTAGGAAATACAAACTTAGCTGGAAATGGGCGTTTTAATTTACCATTTGGTACTTACTCTATTCGTATAGAAAACATAGAAGATACAGATTGCTTTGAGGAGATATTTGTAACTATAGAGAATGAAGATGGTCCAATAGCATCCGCAAGCACAACAGATGCAACATGTAACTCAGCAAACGGAACGGCTACTCTCCTACCTGCTAATTTCGAATATCAATGGGCGGATACTTTTATAGGAAATGAAAGAACTGACCTAATCGCAGGCAACTACGCAGTAACAGTCATTGACCCCGCTAATCCATTGTGTCCCAATGCTTTAAACGTCCTCATTGGTCAAGACAATCCCCTCTCTGCAATAATGACGGTAGAAACTGCACCTAGCTGTGGCGAAGCAGACGGTAGTGTTTCTTTAATAGTTAGTGGAGGTAGTGGAAACTATACATACTCTTGGTTAAGTGATACGAATGTTCAAGAAAATATTAGCTCTGGTATTTACAATGTAACAATTTCAGATGAAGAAAATGGCTGTATTCTTCCATTTGTTTTCTCCTTAGATGATGCCGTTCCAAATGGAAACTTGACCATAGATGAACTATTAGATGTTAGCTGTTTTGGTAATCATGACGGTTCTGTCACTTTCAATATTAGTCCAGAAAGTGGTTTTGAAACCGCTATTGATACTATTATTTCCAATGGACTTCAAGAATTCGAAAATGGTAGTTTGCCAGCAGGAGATTATTGCCTACAGCTAGTCAATCCTGACGGTTGCGCAAGTGGTAGTCTTTGCTTCACAATCAATTCACCTGATATTTTAAAAGCAGATTTATTAACAACGACAGCCTGTGAAGCTGGCGGTACAATTACCACAAATATAAGCGGCGGAACAATGCCTTATACTTATTTATGGAACGATTTGGCAACTACAATGAATCGCGAAAATCTTCTACCAGGTAATTACTCCCTGACAGTAACAGATACAAATGGCTGTACGGCTATTGCTAATACGACTATTTTAGATTGTAATTGTGAATTACCTGTCATTGAAAGTGTGGTTACAGCACCAACCCTTTGTGGTCAATCAACAGGAGTTGCAACGATAAGTACAGAAGGAAATCCAAGCGATTTCACCTACATTTGGTTTCCTGAAATTGGAGTAGCCAATGATTTAGGGAATAGTAGAAGCGAACTTCCAGCAGGAAATTATAGCATTACAATTGCTCATATAGATACACCAACTTGTTTTACTCAGACCTCTATAATAATACCAAATGGTGACGGACCCGCTATTCAAATTGAAGTAACGCCAGCCTTTTGTGATGACGCCACCGGTACAGCTACCCTAACACCAAGTGAATATACTTATGATTGGGAAGAAGGCTTAGACGATGTTTCATTCCAAACAGGTTTAGCATCAGGAACTTATACTGTGACGGTAACTGAACCATCTATACCAGACTGTCCAAATATTTTCCAAGTCACCATTCCAGAATCCAATCCATTAACAGCAGAAGTCCTTGTAAATCAACAACCTAACTGCGAACAAGCTAATGGAACAGTTACTATTGAAGTAGAAGGAGGAAGTGGAAATTATGGATACAGTTGGCCTTCTAATGCGGCTACTCAAGACCAGCTTTTAGCAGGTTTATATAGTATTACCGTGACTGATTTGAACTCTTCTAATTGTGAGTTACCTGTTCTTTTCGTTTTAACAGACGAGGTAGCACAGGCAGAAATATTAGTAGACTCTATCAACAATGTCAGCTGTTCAGGCGGTTCTGACGGAGAGATATTTTACGAGGTAACAACACAAGATGGATTTATAGACCCATTACAACCAGTTATTTCTAATGGCATTCAAGAATTCGATAATGGTAATTTACCAGCAGGTAGCTATTGTATTGTTCTAAGAGACGGAAATGATTGTGTAGCTGGTGGTTTTTGTTTTGATATTACAGAACCTGACCCCTTATTTGTAGCCGCTACTTCTACTGAAAGCTGCGGAAATGACGGAACAATTGACCTGACAGTATCAGGAGGTACTACACCATATACTTTTGATTGGCCAGACTCTGATGTGGATTTAGAAGATAGAGTTGGTTTAGCACCAGGTTTGTTTATGCCAACGATAACCGATGATAACGGCTGTTTTATAAGCACTGAGATTACGGTTGATACTTGTAATGCCTGTGAGATTTTCAGTATGGATAGTTTGACTATTCAAACTATGGCTTGCGATGAGAACACCTTCTTTTGTACCGATTTGACCGTTGACATTAGTGATTTTTATGTTATCACAGATAACGACGTCGCTTTAACAGACCTTGATTTTTGCGAAGGTTCAGACTCTAATCTTAGTTTAGAGTTAGGAATAGGAAGTCACTTCATTGTTGCAGAGAATACAATTACAGGTTGCACCGATACCTTAGTAGCTAACATTTTATGTGTTTTGAATGATACTCTTGATATTGATATTTACCAATATGAAGATAGTCTTTTATGTTTTAATACAGAGGAGCTATTCACTGACTTTGATACTTTAATTAACCTTTGTCCAGATGGACAATTTGTTGATTATTCGATTCAAAATGATACCTGTTTATTGATAAATGCCAATGAAATCGGGTATGAAACAGCTTGCATCGTTGTCTGTGACTCATTGAATATTTGTGATACAACTATCGTCAATATTAATGTTTTAGATAATAATCCAGCAGCTATCATTGATACAATAATTGTAACTCAAACAGGTACAATTTGCTTTGACACCTTAGCGACTAGTCTACAAGGAGAATTTTTCAGTATGACAAATATTTGTCCTGATGAAAGTGGACAGTTCATTGATTATCAATTAAATGAAGAGACTTTCTGTGTCAATTACGAGGGTCTTGCGCTTGGTACAGACAATGCTTGTATAGAGGTTTGTGATGCCTTTAATAATTGCGACACACTAAATATAGCTTTGACTGTCGTACCTGGAGAATTCTATTATGACACCTTATTTGTCAGTGCCAATTCAGATACGCTTTGCCTAGATACAACGCTTTTAGAGGGTAGTATTGTTAGTATGTCTGATGCCTGTACAGAATTGAATGGTGAGCATGTAGATTTCTTATATTTGGATGATACATATTGTGTGGTTTACACTCCAATAAGTGCAGGAGTAGACACCTCATGCGTCCGATTAGAAGATGAGTTCGGAAATATTATTCTCATCAATATGGTCATTACCATTATTGAAACTACACCTGATTTTATTGTTGATACAATATTTATCGCAGGTTCAGATACTATTTGTTTAGATACCTCTGAATTACTCGCCAGTATTGATTTCATCGATGATGCTTGTGCAGATGATGCAACAGGAGCGGTAGATTTCTTCTTTAATCCTGTGACCAATTGTGTTGAATATACAGGGCTTGATATTGGGAAAGATACTGCTTGTTACTTCATTTGTGACTCCTTGGGCATTTGTGACACGACCTATTTCTGTATTCTGGTTGAAGAATATTTTGACCCACCTGTCGCTAATCCTGATATTGATACGACTGATCGTGGGACACCTATTGTCATTGATATTAAGCAAAATGATATCGTTCTTGGAGGTATTACAGAATCGTCCATTACAAGTCCTCCACTTTATGGTACGGCGATAATTAATCCAGATTGTTCAGTTACTTACTTGCCAGACCCAGAGTTTTGTGAGCGAACAGATATATTTTCTTATGAGATTTGTAATGAAAATGGCTGTTCTATAGCAACAGTTGAAATATTTATTAACTGTCTAGATGTCCGGGTATTTAATGTAATTTCTCCAAATGGTGATGGTAAGAATGACGAGTTTTACATCGCTAATATTATAGGAAAACCGAGTCTTTTAGAGATTTATAATCGCTGGGGTAATTTGGTATTCAAAACAGAAGATTATGCAAATAAGTGGCCTGGCACTTATGATACGGAAAAGGATTTACCAGATGGAACCTACTATTATTTACTGGAATGGTCGGATCCTGATACAGGAGAAGAGTTCTTTCAGAGGGGATTTGTGGAGTTGAGGAGGTAGAGACTAGTAAAAGTAAGGGTAATGGGTCAAAACGGTGGGTACTCACGTGGTGACTCAAAGTCGAATGTCGTCAATTAGGAAACACATTGTTCGGATTCTTAGACCCAGTCGGGCAAGCGAGGATTAACAGGATGACAGGATTACTATTTTGAATAGTACCAATTTTGACTTGTTCCTATTCTGA
>CAZQTE010000112.1:7707-13999 GCA_964595615.1 uncultured Saprospiraceae bacterium | reverse complement strand
TACACTGGATTGTTGTGTCTTGCGCTGGAGTATCAAAGACTGGGTCGGTGGTGTCTTCAATTGTAAATGTCGCGGTTGTTTGACTGCTATTTCCACATTGGTCTGCTACAGTAAAAATAACTTCTATCTCTCCTGTTGCGCCACATTCGTCACTTTCTGAACCAATCACGTAATCATTTGACCAAGTCAAATCTCCTGAAATATCAACATTATCAGAAGCTGTAGCTCCTCCATTATTGTTGAGCCAATTGTTTAATTCAGTTGTATTTCCTGCTCCATCACATTGAACAGTTTCATCACTGGCTGGTGTTTCGATTGTCGGATTCGTAACATCCATGAAACCTGCATCAATTGAATTATTATCTTCGTTACTAATAATTGTGTATTGTGCCGTAATGCCTGTGACTGGGTCAGGGTCAGAGTCTAAATTATCGTCTCCACCTTGATTTTGAGCAGAAATTTGTAAACCAGTTGGACTTAATGGATAAGCAAAGGTTACTGAGTAAGTACCTGCTGATAAGTTATCAAATAAATAAAATCCATCTATATCTGTGACATCATTCAATAAAACAGTATTTCCTAATCCATCTGTACCATTTAAAGTAACAGAAACACCAGCTAAACCTTCTTCGCCAGCATTTTGAATTCCATTTTTATTACAATCAAAGAAAGCAAAATCTCCAATACTTGCATACTGGAAGAAACCTGCATCGATTGTCAAATTGTCTCCTGCACCTGTTAATATAATCCCTGTAACTGCACCTGTAGTAGGATCAGCATCAGAATCTAAAGTATCATCACTTCCTTCATTTGGAGCAATTGGTTCAAAATCAGTAGGACTCGTAAATGTTACGGTATAAGTTCCTGGTGTAAGATTTTCAAATAAATATTCACCATTTGCATCTGTACTAGTAGTTATTGAAATTGCTGTACCATTACCTGTAACACCAGTTAATACTACTTCTACATTTTCAATGCCTGGCTCGCCAGAATCTTGGATACCATCCCCATTTAAATCTTCCCAGACAAAATCTCCAATAGTTAAATCTGCAAGGTAAAAACCTGCATCAATTGTCAAATCATCTTGATTACTGACCATTGTAATACCTGAAACTAATCCTGTTGCAGGGTCTGGGTCAGAATCTAAGGTATCATCTGCACCTTCGTTTTGGTAAGTTCCTGTAAAACCAGTTGGCGTAGCGAAAGTCACATTGTAAGTACCAGGTACAAGATTTTCAAATAGATATGCTCCACTTGAATCAGTAGTGTCTGTTAAAGAGACTGGAGTACCATTACCCGTTGTTCCTGTTAATGTGACTTCTACGTTTTCAAGACCAGGCTCGCCTGAATCTTGAATACCATTTCCATTTAAATCATTCCATACGTAATCTCCTAACTGAAGATTTGAATCAATGAAACCTGCATCTAAATCCAAGTTAATTGATCCTGATGTTACATTTATTCCTGTGATTACCCCATTAACGATATCAGAGTCCAAAGCATCATCTGCACCTTCATCAGCATAGGTTTGTGTAAAGCCTGTTGGTGTTGTAAAGGTAATTTCGTAATCACCTGGAGCTACACCATTGAATGTGTATCCACCATTTACATCAGTGTAAAGTGTATCAGCAACAGGAGCACCAGCCCCCGTCAAACCTGTTAATATAACTTGTACATTTTCAATTCCAGGTTCACCTGCATCTTGGATACCGTCACCATTTAAGTCTTCCCAAACGAAATCTCCCAATTGTGATGTCAGACGGTAAACACCTGCATCAATTGTAAGGTCTTCTTCTCCACTGCGTAATCTTACAGTATGTGTTAAACCTGTAATTGGTTCTCCATCACTATCTACTTCATCTGCGGGCGTTCCATCTGGGAAAATACCACTGAATGGTGAAGCTGCTAAGTCTTCATAAAAGACAGATAATTCGTTAGAACGCGTATTTTGATTACCGTTATCATCTTGTACAGAACTTGCTGGTAACTGCACACTGACTACGCCACCTGCTGTTGGCGAAATTGTTACTTGATAAGTATCTCCAGAACCCGTAATATTTGAAACTGTACCGTTTGTGATATTGAAATCACTCGGTGTTAATCCAACAAACCCGTTCGGTGAATTTACCTCAATTGTAAAATCATCCGTAATTGTATAACTATCAGTTAATAAGGTAAGTGTTGGCGCTATAGTATTTGGTAATGCTCCTCCATTAGATACACTACCCTCTCCAAATACGAATGTTGCTACTCTCTCTGGTTTTACCCATTGATTAGTATCATTTGTGTTATCTTCTATAGATAAAAGCGTTACTGCATTATTGGTTACTGGATTAGATCCTGCTAATGCAGCCCAACTACCAACTCCATTATGCATACCTCCAACGGTAGCAATGGCAGATGTTGGATTTGCCATACCATCATAGTAGTATTCAAAACCATCTCCAAAGTGGAAATTATCTTGTCCCCCTACTATCTTGTAGCTCATGCCTGCAGAATATTCGATATCTCCAATCCAACCAGAACCTTCTCCGATAACGAAATATCCTATAGTTTCGCTATTACGGTCTGTGTCCGTGTCTTCACCAACATGCAAACCTGCATTAAACTCAGTAGCTGAAGGTGCGTCGTTCTTATTGTCACCATTTGCCCAAAAGACAGACCAATCAGGGTCATTGTGAGACATAACTTGTCCTAAAACTAAAGGATTACTATAAGAATTAGCATAAGTACGGTCCTCTTCTACCCAATCTCCATAATGAGCTGTTTCGTTTGTTGTTGCTAATACAGCCTCTAAATCGATACCATGTTCAGCTTGTGTATAAACACCTTCTTCGATAACGACATAACTAACTTCATAACCTGGAGCAATCGGATTTCCAGCAGGACTTTGTAGTTTTAAATCAAAGCTATTTGGTCCTACATTGTCTAAACGTGTAACAACTGGCTCTGCATTGTCATCTGGATAAATAACCGTTGCAACTATGACAGGACTTACGTAAGTATTCTGCAAGTTGATAGTTTGGAAATTTCCATTTACACTTGTAGCGACTCCAGTTTCTGCAAGAATAGAAGGAGTACCATTGGATACCGTTACAATATTTGATTCCCCTGAAGGATTACCTTCGTCATCAAATGCTTTTCCTGCGGGTACTTCTATTGTTAGCTCTCCAATACTTGAAGGTGTTACAGTAACGATATATTGCGTACCATTTGGGGTAATATTTGTAACTGTTCCGTTTGTTATATTTAAATCACTCGCCGTTAGTCCATCTACCTCCTCTGAGAAGTCAACGAGAATATCAAAAGAACCGTCTACTAATTCTGAAGGCGCAGTAATAGTAACTGTTGGAGGTAATACATCTCCTTGTACAAATGTTTGGTTTTGTGCCGTTAAGGCTACTTCTGTTGTATTTTCGAACTGGACTTGGTAAGTTCCTGGAGGTAAATTGTCAAAGATATAATATCCTGCACCATCCGTTGTAGTCATTTGATTAATGACTGTTCCGTCTCCAGCAACTCCAATTAAATAGACATCTTGGTCTTCGATACCAATCTCAGTTGGGCTTTGAATTCCGTCACCATCAAGGTCATCCCATACATAGTTACCTAATCTTACTGGTTGGTAAATACCCGCATCAACCGTTGTAATTGATTGACCACTTAATAGAGAAATAGTGCCACTTGCTCCTGTAGTTGGGTCAGCATCACTATCATCTAAATCACTAGTTCCTTGATTGGAAGAAGTAAAATTATATCCTGCTGGACTTGTAAAAGTTACAACATAATCTCCTGGTTCTAAATTTTCGAAATTATAGTAACCATTAATATCTGTAGTTAATGTTAAATTAACTGCTGTACCATCTCCTGTTGTTCCTGTTAATGTAACATCTACTCCTTGTACTCCTGGTTCATCAAAATCTTGAAGACCATCACCGTCCATATCTTCCCAAACATAATCTCCAATTGAGCCATTACCAATATTGATTAGACCTGCATCTATTGAGAGATTATTTTCACCTGGAGCAAGTGTTATTGTTGGAGTTGTCCCCGTTGCTGGATTTGCGTCAGAGTCTTCATTATCATCTCCACCTAAATCATTTTGAGTAAATTCGTAATCAGGTAAAGTTCCAAATGTCAGAGTATAATCACCAGGAGGTAAATTATCAAATAAGTATTCCCCATAATCACCAGTTGTAGTGGTCTGAGTTGTAACCGTTCCGTCTATTTCGATTCCGTTTAATGTTACTAAAACGCCTGATAAACCTTGCTCATTTATCGTATCTTGAATACCATTTCCATCTGCATCTTCCCAAACATAATCACCTAAAGAGCCATCACATGCTTGCACTTCTGCATCTGCAGCAAGACTAATAGCTGCACAAACCTCATTTGCATCACCATCAAACAATGCTGTTAATTCTGTAATTTGTGTTGATCCAAAATTAATAAAAGATAGGTCTAAGAAATTATCATTTGTGGCATCTGCTATGTAAACTAAAGCGTAAATACTATAGTTACCAACAGATGTTGTCGTGAAGGAAGGAGTAATCGATGTATTTTGAATTGTATTATTTGCTCCTTCTGTTAAAATATAAATTGTTGAATATCCAGCAGGGACGACTGCATCACCATTAGGCGTTGCAGAAACAATTCCATCTCCGTGAGGAGGTAAACACACAAAAGTATCGTCAATAGTAATTGTACCAGCGTTTACGCCTGTTAAGTCTACCGTAATTATTTGTGTTTCTGTCCGTTGATTATTACAATCATCTGTTGCTGTCCATGTTCTTTCTATTGTAAATAAACAACCTCTTCCTGCAACTTCATCCAAAACAATATCAACATCCATATCACAATTATCCGTAGCAGTTAATTCTGTACCGATAATTGGCGCATCAGGAATTGGATATTCTGTGATAGTAATATCAGCAGGAATTTGTCCCATTGTGAATTCTGGGGCTGTTGTATCGATTACAACTATAGTTTGAGTTTGAGTCGTCTCATTACCACATTCATCAGTCAAAGTCCATCTTCTTATTATGTCACCTGTATTATTACATCCTGTTAGACCCGTAAAATCATCGTCATACATTGCTTCTCCTAAATTATCGGAACAAGCGTCATCTTCATCTGTAACATCACCCGTTAAAGTTAAATCTGTTGGATCTTGCTCACAGCTAATAGTTACATCATTGGGTACAGAGAAAGTTGGGTCAGTTGTATCCTCAACTGTTACTGTAGCTGAACGCGTCGTTGCATTACCACACTCATCTGTTGCTGTGAAGATCACATCCGCAGTACCACTCGTACCACAGCCGTCAGAAAAACCTGTATAGTCGTCAGTGAATGTTACGTTTCCACAAGCATCTGTTGCTGTGCCTGTATTGCCTATTGCTGCTAACCATGCTGCAATAGCTCCACTTGGATCGTCAGTTCCGTCACATTCTAAAGTTAAATCTGTTGGGTCATTTGTCCACGTTGGTGCGGTGGTATCGTCGATTGTTAAAACTGCTGTGGCTGTTGTTGCATTGCCACATTCATCCGTTGCGGTGAAAGTTACTGTTGCATCTCCTGTAATTCCACAAGTAGTAGCATCATCAAAGCTACTGTAATCATTTGTGTATGAAACATTACCACAAGCATCATTTGCTGCACCACCACCATTACTAGATAACCAATTTGCAATTGCGCCGCTTGGATCGTTTGTTCCGTTACATTCGATTGTTAATGGACTTGGATTAGTATCCCAAGTTGGACTTGTAGTGTCTACAATTGTTACTCTTCTATTTCGGCTTCTACTATTCCCACAATCATCTGTCACAGTAAATCTTACTAGTGCTGTACCTGTTGCACCACAATCATTGCTTAAACCAGTGTAATTGTTTGTGAATGTTAGGTTTCCGCAGGCATCCGTTGCTGTTCCTGTTCCACCATTTGATGCTAACCATGCGGCAATTTGTCCACCTGGGTCTGTTGTGCCATCACACTCTATTGTCAAATTCGTTGGATTTGTTGTCCAGTTTGGATTTATTGTATCTTCAATTGTTACAGTTGCTGTTCGTGTTGTTGTATTTCCACAATCATCTGTCGCTGTAAAAATTACTTCTGCATCACCCGTTGCGCCACATTCATTAGATAATCCTGTATAATTATTGGTAAATGTCACATTGCCACAAGCATCCGTTGCTGTCCCTGTATTACCATTAGCTAATAACCAGGCAGCAATTGCACCTCCTGGATCTGCCGTACCGTCACATTCTAAAGTTAAGTCTGTTGGGTCATTTGTCCA
>CAZQTE010000112.1:0-7607 GCA_964595615.1 uncultured Saprospiraceae bacterium | reverse complement strand
TCTGTTGGGTCATTTGTCCACGTTGGTGCGGTGGTATCGTTTACTGTTAAAACAGCAGTACGAGTTGTCGTTCTTCCACAGTCGTCTGTTGCTGTGAAAGTAATTGTTCTACTTCCTGTTATTCCACAAGTAGTACCATCATCAAATCCGTTATAGTTATTTGTAACTGTTACATTACCACAAGCATCTGTTGCTGTTCCTGTACCACCGTTATTAGCCAACCAAGTTGCGATTGCACCACTTGGGTCATTGCTTCCATTACATTCTATCGTTAAATTTGTCGGATTTGCATCCCAAGTTGGATTAGTTGTATCTTCAATTGTTACTGTTGCTGTGCGTGTGGTAGTATTTCCGCAATCATCTGTCGCTGTGAATATCACTACTGCATCGCCCGTTGCACCACATTCGTCTGATAGACCTGTGTAGTTATTCGTAATTGTCACATTACCACAAGCATCTGTTGCTGTGCCTGTGCCTCCATTTGCTGCTAACCAAGCTGCAATTGCACCATTAGGATCTGTCGTACCATCACATTCTAAGGTTAAATCTGTTGGATTATTTGTCCAAGTTGGATTGCCATTATCTTCAACAGTGATTGTTTGTGTATGTGTTGTTTCATTACCACAATTATCAGAAGCTACCCAAGTACGTGTAATGACATATTCGCTATCAGAACAAGTGTTTGTATTGGTTTGAGTTGATGTCTCACTATAATTAATATCTACATTATTATCACAATTATCAGAGATACAAGTAGTAGTCGTTGAAAATATTTGTACTTCTGCTAAACTTAAAATATTTGTTTTATCTAATTGAACTCGAATATAACGTCCTGTAATACCAACAATAAAGTCTTCTGAAATATTGACTGCTGGTCCATAATAAATAGCTGTGACTCCTGACTGATTTTGAGTCGTATTGATATTTGTTGAGTTAAAAGGACTATCTGAAATAAATATATATATATCACTTAATCTACTTAGACAACAATCAGTTCTATTCCATAAAACAATGTTATCAATATTAGTCGATGCTCCTAAATCGATTTCCCACCAAGGATTTGCTTGGCTTTGTGTATGAGTAACAGAGTTATTATTGTAATTACCGTTTGTATTTCCATCTATAGCCCTTGCAGCAACTCCACCATATCCCGTACCACTTTGCGTAACACTCTTTCCTATAGCTACATTTTGAGCTGGACTAATTACACAGAAAGTATTAGTAGGAACATTATCACACTCAACTGTAATATCAGCAGGCGGTGTCTCATTCCATGTTGGAGGTGTATTATCTTCAACTGTGATTGTTTGTGTTTGTGCTATTTCGTTTCCACAGCCATCTGTTGCAGTCCAAGTTCTTGTAATGACGTATTCATTAGCATCACACCCTACACCTTGTGTACTTGTCTCAGTTAAAACTGGTACTACTACCGATGTACAGTCATCCGTTGCTGTTACAGTTGGAGGGTTTGGTATTGTAGCATCACACTCTAAGGTTATATCTGAAGGAACGCCGGCTAATGTAGGAGAACCAGCATCGTTGTAATTCAATGTCACTACAGCTTCATCACAACAAATATCTCCACCACTACAAACTTGATAAGTAAATTGCTCTTGTCCACAGTAGCCATCAATTGGCGTGAATGTAAATTCTCCAGCATTATTGATTGTCACTAATCCATTTGAAGGTGCATCTGTTATTGTTACTCTTGTTTCTTGACTGGCATAGCCACTGTCATTTGTCAATACATTTCCTGTAATATCTAAATTAGGACAAGATGTAAAACTTTCGTTTTGTGCGACTGGTTCTGTATAAACTACAAAACTATTAGTGGTCACATCTGAACAGCCATTTCTTTCAACAGTAAGACTCACGTTTTTATTCCCTGATGTTGAATAAGTTACATTATGTGGACCTAGACCAGTCGCAGTTGCAGGAGAAGCACCTGAACCGAAATTCCATGTATAGGTCGTCTCCTCTAAGGTTTCTTCTGCTGTAAATGTTACACTTCCCCCTTCACAGATGTCATCTGGAAAATTAAAAGCTGCAACTATATTACAGTCAGGGTCTTCACAATCAGTCAATCCATCGTTATCATTGTCAATATTATCATCGCAAACCTCTATAAATTCTACTTGTGTCCATCCACTAAATTCGGATGTGCTATTCGCAGCATTCGTCGCAGTCGATGTAATTTGTACTCCTTGAATTAAATTTAATCCAGTTGTATCTATTGTAAATTTAAATCTATTTTGAACTTTGGTGTTGGTTGCGCCAGTTCCATCATCGACATAACTATCTGTAGAACCTTCAGAGTCCAAGACTCCACCTTCAAAAGCGGTAAATAAATAGAATGCTCCTTCCCCAAAATTATTCGTGTAATCACTTGGTAAAGGATCAGGGTTTATTCCTCCATCAGCCAAAAAGAATTCTACTTCAGAACCCGCAGGAGCATATCCATAAACCACTAAATCATCACCTATTACCTCCGCAGATTCGAAAACTGGGAAGTTTATAAGTTCGTTTGGTCCGCTATCCACATCACCATTATCATTTGCGGTAACACCATCATAATCAAGGTCTATACCTAGTCCTCCATTGGTATCAAATTGATTTCGGCTAATTCTGTTCCCTGTTCCTGTTTCGGATATAGCTACCGCAGAGTCGTAATTGTATTTAATATTATTCCCTACTACTAACTCATTTGAATTGGTCATTGAAGGTGCATATCCTATAATATTATCCGAACTTGATGTCGCAATCAAAATACCTCTTTTCTCATTACTCAAAGGTGAACCATCATAAGCGACTCCAATATTGTTTCCTGCAATAATATTATCATTTGTATCCGATAATCTTATTCCATCTTCTCCGTTTCCTGAAATTACATTCCCTTCTATTTCATCGTTTGTCCCATCGGCATTCGTACCAACTACGACACCTCCTATAGGTCCATTTATATCCAATCCATTATTTAGATTTGGTACCGCTACATTTCCTGTGTAATCTGTTCCTATAAAGTTTCCAGAAATTCTATTATTAGTTCCTGTGGTTCCTACAAGAAATCTCATACCCGTTCCGTTTCCAGACATGATGTTTCTTTCTTTTAAATCATCATCGCCATCCGAATCCGTTCCAATAATTAAGTTATTTACATCACCTTGTATTTGAATACCATAATTACGATTGCCTATAGCAAAAGTTCCCAGAGCATTAGTTCCTAAATAGTTACCTGCAATTACTTGGTCATCTCCATTAAGAACTCGAATTCCATCATTTCCATTTCCAGAACTTACATTTCTTAATTCGGCTACATTCGTATTAATAGCATTATCATCAAACCCAATAACGTTTGGTCCCGCAGGATCTCTTAAAAAGATTCCTTTGTATCTATTTCCAAGGTCGATAGACCCTGTTTTATCTGTTCCTACATAGTTACCAGCAACTAATACATCACTTGTAGCTCTAATAGAGATACCATCATAACTATTTGAAACGACATTACCCTCATTAGCATCATTTACATTATCAGCATTAGTTCCAATGAAAGAGTTATCAACATTATAAAGTGTTATTCCTGTACCTGAAAAGTCTGGAGCGATTGTCACCCCGTCAGCTTCTGTTCCTATATAGTTACCCCAGATAAAGGTATTAGTCGAAGCATTTTTATAGCTGTAAATACTTCTTCTGAATGTGTGTAGTGATAGTCCAGAAATTTGTACATCATCTGCAAAAACTGTCAATCCATCGTAAAGTGTTGTATTACCGTCTATCTCAACATTGATGATTCTATTCGCATTTGTACCTTGAGCAGAGCCTTGTTGTGTGTACCCCGTAACGTGCGTTTGATCATCCTCTACTCTTGGCAATGCTGACAATGGTTCAATTTTGTGTAAACCAGAACCAGGAATCATAAAAATTGATGTTTCCCATTCTAAATCTTTAGGAAAATCAACACCATTAGTAGGAGTATCTTCTTGATTTAAATTGTCATTTATAAGTTCATTACTATTTAAGATGAACTGTCTAAGAGATCCTTGTCCCTCATCATTTGTATTTACTACTGTATCGAAATTATATCCAAAATCAACATCGGGTGAATTGGTACCATTAAGATTTACTATGGTCACAGATTGCGCATCAGTAGAACTTGTTGATAAAGTAGATATGTTTGCTCCAGTTGTATTTGCCCCAGCATCTATAAGACTAGGCGAATTTCCTCCTACTTCATTCAATACATCAGATATACCATCTGTTCTAAAAGTTTGAACGGGGATGATTGTTTCTCCAGTTGAATTACTTCCTCTATTAGAAGCAACGGAGCCATTCACTACACGTATCTGATAAGTGTCGTCTACAAGATTTAAAAATGAGTATTCTCCATTTGCATTACTAGTAGTGCTGCTAATATAATTTCCTGCACTATCGTATAATTCAACAATTGCATTTTCAACTGCGATTTCATTCGCCGCCCATCCAGATGATTGAGCGGAGGCATTTGCTTCTGCATAAGTTCTTCCGTCTCCTCCACCATAGTTAATATCTTCGAAGACTCTACCACTTAAATTTAAAAGAGCATCAGCCTCAAGCCTTATACCTACCTTAATTGGCTCTGCAGGAAGCAAGGCTTCGTTAGTGTTAGCATTAGAACCTATGTACGCAAATGAATTCCACGCAATAGTATCTGGTAAAACACCAACTGCATCAAGAGCATCAAGAGGTGCTTGCATTGGCCATTCCAATAATAATTCTTGACTTGGGTTTAAGACTATTGACCCAAAATCGAACTTAAGAGATTGTACTGTTGAAATATCTGCTGGGGGCGTAACACTCCAATTGGGGGTATCACAACCAACTGGACCTGAAGGGTCTATACCCTCAGCGCTACGACAAGGATTTTCAGCTGTACTGTAATAAACGGTTACTCCAGCAGGTGCTGTAACTTCCGCAATCAAATTTGGTCTCCAACGCGAATCTCTTGCACTAGGGTCAATAACTCCTTCGTCCCCCTCAAATGGCAAAATGTCAATTACAACAATATCATCGATTGGTGTACTCCCTACATTACGTACAGCTAATTGATAATCTGCAGAACCACCAGCTAGGGTATGACCATAGTTAGGATATTTAGTCCAGTCGGCGTCTAGTTCGCCACGGACTAATTTTTCGGACTCCAATGCCGTGCTTTCTCTTACATCAATATCTACGTGATGTGAGCAAAACTCATCTGTAGTACTGCCATCATTATCTAAATCATAGGTATCTACAGTTTTCTCTTTACACGAACCCGATATTTCATTTAAGATAAAATATCTATTCGTAATAGAACTTGCGCCTGCAGAAGCAGTATTCGCAACAATTGCAGCAAAATTTATCCAAAAACTTTCGTTTGGTTGTAAATCAAAAGTAGAAGCTCCAGTCCACTCCCATTTTAAAAGAGTTCGACCCGAGCCGTTATAATTAGCAGTCTCTGTAAATATTGGATTTGGTGCACCAATATTATTTTCTGACAACGACCAAGAGCCTGGTACGTAAATTAAATCTTCAGGTAATAAATCTGCAATGACTGGATTTGTCATTGGTCCTGAGGCAGAAGAAGAGTTACGGGCTCTAATACGCATACTTACAGTTTCACCAATAGCATAATCACTTGCACTTGAGGTAATCTCCTTAGTAGGTGAAGGTTTATGACCTGCTACTGATCCCAAAATTTCGACGTCTACACAATTTCCACCACCAAGAATATCGACAGGACCGGCATCACCATGAGCAGTCAAACAATTAGTCACTATTCCTGGAGTTGCATCGGGGAAAACAGCAAAATAGATATGCATATCGTAATACGAACCACCACCTGGAGGCATTGGATCAGGTCCCAGTCTCCAACGGACTCTTGTTAAGTATTCATTTGAAGCCAAACCATAAGTAGAAACATCTTCCGTTGTTCCTTGGTCTCCTTCCCAAGTAGTATATGGAGAGTTTGGGCTAGTTGTCCAAGATGAATTAAGGTTTGTTTGATATTCAATATAAAGTTGAAAGTTATTATCATCAACAAATGGGTCGGTGTAAAAGGCTCCAATACCAATTTCAAGCACCTCCAATCCTGGAGGAATAATATCTTCTAAATAAAAATTATCGATATCTACAGTACTATTCCCTGAAAAACTCAAAGTATAATCACCATAATTATTTCCTTGATAAAATTGAGTATTATTTACTTCCTTATCAATGTATATATTTCTTCTGGGAGCAACAATCCAACTTGTAATCGTCAGATTTTCAGTCTCTTGTGACTCTCCTACTGGAGTGTAAGTCAGAGTGGCATTATTTGTAACTTGCTGTCCTAAAGTAAAAGTGGAAGAAGGGAAAATTACTGTAGCTTTTGGATAGATACAGTCTCCCACCTCTAAATCAGCAAAAGACCATGTTATAGTGTGGTTTGAAGAATTGTAAACGCCACCAAGATTAGATTCAACATAGACTACTCCCGCAGGAAGGTAATCAACCATAGAAACGTTAGTTGCGTTTAATACACCACTCCCTCCAGAATTACATATTTGAAATCCATAAGCAGATAATTCATCTGGAGTTCCTCCTGCTCCGAGGTACTTAACTGCACTTAATTGATTTGTCGCAATAGCTGTAACATTTACAACATTACTCTGAACTGCTGTAGCGTTTGATGCACTAATAGTTGCTTGATTAGTTGCAATAGCATTATCTGGAGTTGTACCGTTAGGAAATCTAACAATTACACTAACTTCTCCTGTTGAACCTGCGAGCAGTGGGTCTTGGAAAGTAAAGGTAACAGTATGATTACTTGAGTTATAAGCTTCATTTGTAGTATGTACAGAACCACTTAATCCAACAAATTCTACTTCGGGAGGTAAAGGGTCTGTGATATAAGTGCCTAGGCAGTTTTCGACAAGGCTAGCACATCTATATTGTAAACGATAGTTGAAGGTTTCTCCTGTAAGACGAGAGCTATGGTTAGAAGACTTTGTTAACTCTAATGAGGCTGCAAATAAGGGTGAAGAAATGTTGAGATTTTCTTCTATATTAGTTTTATATAATTCGTTTAGGACAGACTTCTCTACTGCTTTTTCTAATTTATCAAAGAAACTCGTATTGCTTAATAGGTTAATATTCTCTTCTGTACCCGAAGTACTAAAAGCAGTAATAGAAAGAAAAATTCCTACAATAATAAATAATCTTGCAATTGAATTTTTGAGTACAAATTCACTCATAAAATTTCCGTTTATGCCACTACATTTATGTAGCCGCAAGTAGTGTTTGGCTATAGTTTTAAAATAAAAGCTCTTGTATTAACGCGAAGTAAATGTGAAATAATAGTTTAAAGGGGAAGTATAAGTATAAAAACCAGTCAATAAAATCACACTTCATTTTCGAACAAAAAAAACTATAATCATCTGAAAACCAGATGATTAATTTCCCTGCATACAAAAGAAATAGTTGTGAGTTTCTCAAAAAAATTAGTACGTAAAATTATTTTTAGGTAGAATAGCCGATGTATAAAATTCTCTCAGTATTTACATCAGATATGATTAAAAACAATAACTATACCAGCAATAAAAATTATTAAATAC
>CAZQTE010000111.1:12409-14000 GCA_964595615.1 uncultured Saprospiraceae bacterium | reverse complement strand
AGTTAGAAAATCTTTATTTATCTGATAATCTTTTAAGTGGGGATGTCCCTAGTTTTTCAGATTTATTGAATATCAAGACTATCTATTTACATCGTAATAAATTAGATGGCAACATCTCTAAACTAAAGACGCCGCTTTTGCAAGAATTACTTTTAGCTTTTAACCAGTTAGAAGGAAATGTGCCAACAATGGATTATCTATCCAAGTTGCAAGTAGTGAATTTTAGTTCAAATAATTTAGCAGGTGCAGTGCCTGATTTACAGAATATGCCAAATTTGCGGGAAGTTAATTTATCAAATAATCAATTTTCTAAAGGCGGAGTCTGGAAAGGATTACCTTCTTTAACAACCGTTGCTTTTCAGAATAATAAATTGAGTTTTGAGGATTTACAAGCACACCAATCATACATAGTTAATTTTGAAAATTATCAAGTACAAAATGTTTCAGGAAGAGATGAATTATTCTATGTAGAGTTTGAAGAAACTGTAGTATTAAACACAGATTTTGATAGGAATTTTTCTAGTAACATCTATACATGGTACCGAGATGGTAATGTTGTTTCTTCAGAGGTGGGGAAAAGTAAATTGTCAATAGAAAGTGTGACAGAGGCTGATTTTGGAAAGTATTATTGTGTCGTTACAAATCCTTCTTTTCCACAATTGGAATTGCACACTCAAGAGTATATTGTAGAGTCGAGCGCAGAAGAAATTTCTGAAAAAGAACCCATCTTAGTCAACGATTTCCTTGACTTTACTTATCAAAATAATAATGAATATTTATTTAATGTAATCGAAAACGATGATTTGACAGGCATCATTCATTGGGATGTAGCTTTATTAGCTTCAAGTGATATCGGCGAGATTACAGAACGTGCACCAGGAGTTTATTCCTTAAAAACAATTCCAGGTTTTGAAGGAGAAATCATATTTGAGTACGAAATCTGTAATCTACAAACGGATATGTGTAAGATTGGACTTGTCGAATTAAGGATAGAAAACGAGGTGTTTGGAGGCGGAACAGACTTTGAGTTACCAGAAAGTTTTAGACCAGGTTTAGAAAGTTCTTATGTTATCTATGATGCAAACAAAGAACCACAAAACTTTGAAAATGCTCAATTAAGTATTGTTAATCAAAATGGTCAAGTGGTTTTTGAATCACAAAAACCATATCAAAATGATTGGAGAGGTCTAAGTGCTGGTCGTCCGCTTACTACGGGTGTCTATTTCTATAGATTTAGCTGGGGCGAAAAAGAAGAGAATGTAAAAGCTGGGAGTTTGGCTATTCTTAGATAAAGTGGCATGAATGCTGTTTGATATTAGCAGAGGGATAACTTTTGCTCAAGGAACAAAAAATAAAATTGGCTACAATAGACTTATTTACAAACAAGTCTAATCATTTGAAAATCCTAAATTGAAGCATTACCCCAAATTTTAGAATTAGAATAAATGTCAAGTACCGATAATCTTTTAGAAAATGCGAAACGTCCAGATGACATATCTGTGCGTGGCTTACTTTTAAAAGCAAAAGAATATCTCTTGTTACTAATTCGTCGTTGGTGGTTGATTGCTCTATTTGCCTTCCTTTTTGGAGG